>JAICGP010000057.1 GCA_025923055.1 Thermoleophilia bacterium | reverse complement strand
GGCCTGCTCGACGGCGGGCAGCGCGCCCGGGTAGTCGTAGAACTCGGTGCGCGCGGTGGCGACGTCGACGCGGCCGCCCTCGTGGACGACGATTGCCGTCCCGAACTTGTCGTGCGGCACGGCGCGGCCGCCGAGCTCCCGCGCCAGCGCCCGCCCGAAGGCGATTCCGTCGCCCTCGACCGCGATGTCCACGTCGAAGGAGGGCTCGCCCATCAGCAGGTCGCGCACGGCGCCGCCGACGAGGTAGACGCCCTCGAACCCCTCCCCCACCGCCTGCACCGCCTCGAAGACGCGGCCCAGCCCGGGCACGGCGAGCAGCCTGTCCCGCAGGTCGGGGCCAGCCGCGGGCTCCTCGGCGGCGAGCGGCTCCCCGAGGCCGCGCAAGACGTCGCTGCGCGTCACGACGCCCACCACCTTCTCGCCGCGGACGACTGCGACCCGCCCGGCGTCGGTCGAGCGGAGCAGGCGGGCGAGCTCGGGCAGCGGCGTCTCCTCGGAGCACGTGGCCACGTCGGAGCTCATGACGCTCTTCACGGGCGCGTGCGAGAGCCCGTGCCCGATCGCCTGGTCGAGGTTCTCGCGGGTCACAAGGCCGACGAGGCGGTCGTCCTCGGCGACGAGGATGCCGCTCTGGCGATGCCGCTGGCACAGCACCATCGCGCGCGAGACCGGCTCGTCCGGAGCGACGAACCGCGCCGGCCTCGACATCACCTCGCGCGCCGTCCGCCGCGTCCGGACGGCGCCCGGCAGCGCCGCGAGGGCACGGTCGCGCGCGTCGGCGAGCGTCCCGCGGTGCACCGCCGACGCCGCCTGCGCGTGGCCGCCGCCGCCGAGGGCCGCGGCCACCACGGCCGCGTCGAGCTCGGGAACGCGCGTGCGAACCACGCAGAAGACGCGGCCGTCCATCTCGACGAGGCAGACGAGCGCCCGCGCGTCCGTCAGGTCGACGATCTTGTGGGCGAGGTTGGAGACGCCGTCGACGTACTGCGGCCAGGCTACGGCCGCGACGAGGACGTCGAGCCCGTCGACCTCGTGCGTCTCGACCGCCGAGACGAGCCCCTCGAGGAGCGCGCGCTCGTCCTCGGCGAGCGGCGAGCGCAGGTACTGGGCGATCATCTCCTGGCTGGCGCCGTGCCGCAGGCACCACGCGAGCGCCTCGGCGTCGCGGAGGCCGACGCCCGGGTACCCGAGCGAGCCCGTGTCCTCGTGGATCCCGAGCGCGAACACGGTCGCCTCGAGCGGCGTCGGCTCGATCTCGCGCTCGGAGAGGATGCCCACCATGGTCGTCGTGAGGGCGCCGTCGTCGGAGAGGACGAGGTTCTCCGGCTTCACCCAGTCGGGCTCCTCGCCCGTATGGTGGTCGAAGACGACGACCTCGACCGCGGGGTCCCGGGCCACGGCCTCGAACTCCCCGAGCCGGTCCGGGTCGACGGTCTCGACGACCACGAGGCGGCGCACGGAGTCGCGATCGACGCGGCCGGGCTCCGTCAGGTCGAGCTCGTCCGCATGGAGTCGGTAGAACTCGCGCACGTTCCTGTTCAGCGAGCCGGAGAGCGCGACCGTGGCCCCCGGATAGAGCCGGCGCGCGGCGAGCATCGCGGCGAGCGCGTCGAAATCCGTGTTCGTGTGCGAGACGATGACGTCCACGCATGGATTCTAGGCTCGGGCCTCTCCGGCCTTCGTCGACCGCCGGGGGTTCGACCTCACTGAACCGGGGAAGGTCTCGCGTGCGGGTGACGACGGGCCGGGAGGACCTCCTTCCGGCGGCCGGGCGCCCTTCCGGTAGCCGCAGCCGGTGGGCGCGAGGCCGAGTCGTCACCCGCATGCCGTCTCTGGTTCCTTCTCCGGCCGTTGCGGGCACTCAGCCTCAGGGGGAGCGGCGGCACGGCGGATGCGGCGCGTCGGGCCCCGTTCCCCCCTTTTCTCTGGACCCGCCGCCGGCGGCTTGCCTGGGAACGGGCGAGGGCCGGGCGAGCAGCCCGGCCCTCTGGAGTCGTGACCGATCGGCGCTAGCGCCGATCGTCCGGGTCGCGCCCGGGGAGATCGTCCGGGCCCGCCCAGTACGGCTCCCGGCTCCCGGCCTTCGCGAGGCCGCGGCTCACCATGTAGCCGACCGCGACGATCGCGACGTACAGCCACGCCCGCTGGGCTGAGAACGCGTCGCCCGCGGCCCCGGCCCCCTCAGCGTCGTCCACGACCGCCGACGCGATCAGGATGCCGGCGATCACGGCGACCATCGCCCAGAACTCGGTGGTCTTGAAGGCGTGCTTCGTCTCCGTCGTCAGACGGGCGACGACGCCGCCTCCCGTGCGTCGGTCGAGCAATCCCGCCCGGCCGCGCTCGGTGTCGATTGCCATCTGGACCCCTTTCGCTTCGTCCGCCCCACTCGGGCGGGGATCGGAGTCTGACCCGCGCCTCCGGCCGGCAAACACCGGGCGAGGCGACGCCGCCGCGGCCTTGAGGATCGCATCCCCCAGGCCGATACGGAGAGCGTGCGTCTCGCCGCAGACGAACCGCTCGCCGGCCGTTCGGGCTGGACCCAGCTCGGCAAGTTCTGCGCCGTCGGCGCGAGCGGCTACGTCGTCAACCTCGCGGTCTTCTCGGCTCTCGTGCACGGCGCCGGCGTCCATTACGGCCTCGCGGCCGTCTGCTCGTTCCTCGTCGCCGTCTCCAACAACTACGCGTGGAACCGCCTCTGGACGTTCCGCGCCCGCTCCGGCCGCGTGGCCGTCCAGGCCCCGCGCTTCCTGGCGGTGTCCGTGGCGGCGCTCTCCCTCAACCTCGTCGTCCTGACGGCGCTCGTGGCCGGCGGTCTCGCCGAGCTGCCCGCGCAGGCCGCCGCGATCCTCGCCGTTGCACCGGCGAGCTTCCTCGCCAACCGCACGTGGACCTTTCGCGGCACGAGCCCTCCGCGCGCCTCGGCGATCGCCCTGGCGGAACGAGAGGTCTACCTCCTGCCGCTCGTCGCCCTCTACGTCGTCGCGCTCGCCCGCCTCGCCCCGTTCGAGCTCGTGCAGGACAGCTGGCTCACGTTCGTGAGCGGGCGGGAGGTCGCGAACGGCCTGCCGCGGACGGACGGGCTGACCGTATTCGGCGAGGGAGCCCGCTGGATCGACCAGCAATGGCTCGCCCACCTCGTCTTCTACGCGCTCGCCGCCGCGGGCGGCGTCAAGGCTGCCCTCCTCGCGCACGTCGGGCTCCTCACGGCGGCGTTCTGCCTCGCCCTCGGCGCCGCGCGACAGCTGGGCGCATCGGGCCGCTCCGTCTTCTGGATCGGCGCCGCCTCGCTCTTCCTCGCGCCTTGGATGCTCCAGCTCCGCTCGCAGAGCTTCGCGTACCTCCTCTTCGTGGCCGTCCTGTGGCTCCTGGCGCGCGACAGCCGGAATCCCTCGCGGCAGGTCTTCCTCGTGCTGCCGCTGCTCGTCCTCTGGGCGAACCTGCACGGCTCCGTGGTCCTCGGCGCGGGCCTCGTCGCCCTCCACGGGCTCACGGCCGGGTGGCGGCCGCGGCCGGCGGCCCTCGTAGTCCTCGCCCCGCTCTGCGTCCTCGCCTCGCCGTACGCGCTCTCGCTCGTCGGCTACTACCGGCACATGCTCGTGGGCCCGGAGTTCGCCCGCATCGTCGGCGAGTGGCGGCCGCCGACCTTCTCGCAGGCCTGGCCGTTCTTCCTGCTCGCGCTCGCCGCCGTCTGGCTGCTCGCCCGCGCCGGCTCCCGCCTGACGCTCTTCGAGAGACTGGCGATCCTGGCCACCGTCATCGCCGGCTTCCTCGCCATCCGCAACATCACCTGGTTCGCGCTCGCCTGGGTCGTCCTCGTCCCGGTCGCGCTCGAGGCGGTGCTGCCGGCGCACGAGGCCCGGCGGCCCGGCCGGCCGCTCCGCCTGCTCGCCGGCGCCGCCGTCCTGGCGATCCCCGCCGCGTTCGTCGCCATGGCCGCGTGGCCGGCGAAGGCCTACGACTCGCGCTGGCCGGAGCCGGCGCTCCGGGCGGTGTCGCAGGTGGCGGACGCCGACGCGTCGGCCCGCGTCTTCGCGAGCGAGCGCTATGCCGACTGGCTCCTCTGGCGCCGGCCCGAGCTCGCCGGGCGCGTCGCCTTCGACGTCCGCTTCGAGCTCTACGACGACCAGCAGCTCGGGGCGATCTTCCGCTTTCGCAACCGCATCGGCGACGACTGGCGGGCCGCCGCCGCCGGGTACGAGCTCGTCGTCCTCGATCGGGTCGCCGACCGGGAGCTCGAGGCGCCCCTGCTCGACTCCCCGGGCGCCCGGCGGCTCTACGCGGACGAGCTCGTCAGCGTCCTCTACCGGCCCTCCGGCTGAGCCGAGCGCCCGCGCGGGCGCAGCGCGAGCTGGACGAGCCACCACGCGACGACCGCGTACACGTAGCCCACGAGCGCGTCGACGACGTAGTGCTCGCCCGCGTAGACGATGGAGAAGAGCACGCCGAGGACGATCACGGCCTGGGCGACGACAACCCAGCGCGGCAGGCCGTGGCGCAGCGCCACGAGGAGCCCGATCACCGGCCACGCGGCGTGCAGCGACGGGATCGCGGCGACCGTGTTGTAGCTCGGGCTGTGGAACTGGTCGGCGATCGGGGTCAGCCCCATGTCGTGGAGAGCCTGCTTGATCACGTCGTGCACGGGCGGCGCGAGGCCGGCGTCGGCGGCGAGCCACGGCGGCGCGGTCGGCGCGAGGACGAACGTGATCTCGCCGAGGATCGTGACGACGAGGATGCCGAAGAAGAGGTCGACGAAGCCGCGTCGCTCCCAGACCGCCCAGATGACGAAGGCGAGCGCGACCGGGGCGAGGAAGTGCGAGACGTAGAAGAGCGTCGCGGCGACCTCGAGGAGGCCCGTCGTGCCGCCGTAAAGGTGCTCCTGGAGCCAGACGGTCGGCAGCGTGTCGCCGAAGAGGGCGCGCTCCGCCTCGATCTGCGGCGTGTAGTGGACGGCGAAACCGAACGACTGGACGGCGCTCGCCGAGAGGAGGTACGCGAGCGCGCCGACGAAGACCGGCACCCAGTCGCGCAGGAAGCGGCCGCCGCGGTTGAGGAAGAGGGCCACGCCGAGCATGACGAGGAGCATCTGCGCGAGCGTCGGCAGAGCGCCGCTCGCCACGGTGCGCCCGACGACGGCGAGCCCGAAGAGGAGGACGAGCCCGGCGACGGCACGGCGAATGCGCAGCGCGCCGGCCGAGCGGCTCTCCGGCGACTCGTCGAGGACGACGACCGCGCGGTCGAGCGGGCGGACGAGGACGGCGAACGGCGCGCGGAGAGCGGCGGCGACTTTCTCCACACCCGCGCTATCGGCGCGCGGCGCGGCCGGCTTGACGCGCGACTGCTGCTACCTGTGCGCCACGACGGCGACCTCGATCCGCGCCCCGGAGGGAAGCGCCGCGATCTGCACCGTCGCGCGGGCCGGATACGGCTCGCTCAGGTGGCGGGCGTAGACCTCGTTCATGGCGGGGAAATCGTCCAGGTCGACGAGGAAGATGGAGGTCATGACGACGTCGTCGAGGCTCGATCCCGCCTCCTGGAGGATCGCGCTCAGGTTCCTCATCACCTGCTCGGTCTGCTCGACGATGCCGCCCTGGACGACGTGGCCGCCCTCGGGGTCGATGCCGAGCTGGCCGGAGACGAAGACGAGGCCTCCGGCGACGATCCCCTGCGAGTAGGGCGCCCCCTGGAACGGCGCCGGGGCACTCTCCGTCCGCACGGGCTGCTTCTCGCCCATCAGCTATCCCTCCACGCGTTCGATGCTGGCGCCGACGGCGCGCAGGCGCTCGTCGATCCGTTCGTAGCCGCGGTCGATCTGACCGATGTTCCCGATCGTCGAGCGGCCCTCCGCGCAGAGGCCGGCGATCAGCATGGCCATGCCGGCGCGGATGTCGGGGCTCTCCATGCGCTCTCCGTAGAGCTTGGCCGGCCCGCTGACGACGGCGCGGTGCGGGTCGCAGAGGATGATCCGCGCCCCCATGTTGACGAGCTTGTCCACGAAGAAGAGCCGGTTCTCGAACATCTTCTCGAAGATGAGGACGGTGCCGTGCGCCTGCGTCGCCACGGCGAGCGCGATCGACGTCAAATCGGCCGGGAATGCGGGCCAGGGCCCGTCCTCGACTTTGGGGATCTGCGCGCCGAGATCGTCCTGGATGCGGAGCTCCTGGGCGCCCCGCACGCGGACGGACGTGCCGTCGACCTCCCACTCGATGCCCAGCCGCTCGAACGCGTGCCAGATTCCGACGAGGTGGTCCGGCACGACGTCCTCGATGACGAGATCGCCCGGCGTGATCGCGCCGAGGCCGACGAAGCTCGCCACCTCGATGTGGTCGGGGCAAACGCGCCACTCGCCGCCGTGCAGCCGGTCGACCCCTGTGATCGAGAGCACGTTCGACCCGATGCCTCCGATCTGGGCCCCGAGCGAGACGAGGAAGTGGCACAGGTCCTGCACGTGCGGCTCGCAGGCGGCGTTCACGATCGTCGTCTCCCCGCGGGCGAGCACGGCGGCCATGACCGCGTTCTCCGTGCCCGTCACGGAGGCCTCGTCGAGGAAGACGTGGGCACCGACGAGCTCGGCCGCCCGCATGTGGAAGCGCCGATTCACTCGGATCTCGGCGCCCAGACGGGAGAACGCGTGGATGTGCGTGTCGAGCCGCCTCCGGCCGATCACGTCGCCGCCGGGAGGCGGCACGATCGCCTCGCCCCAGCGGGCGAGCAGCGGGCCCGCGAGCAGGATCGACGCCCGGATTCGCGTGCAGAGCTCCTCGTCGAGCTCGCGCTTCGCGACGTCCTCGGCGTGGATGCGGACGCTGCCGTCGCCGCTCGCGCGGACGTCGACGCCCAGGTCCGCGACGAGCTCGAGCATCGTGTCGACGTCCCGGATGCCGGGGACGTTCGTGAGCGTGACCGGCTCGTCCGTGAGGAGCGTCGCCGCGACGATGGGCAGGGCGGCGTTCTTGTTCCCGGCCGCGCGGAGGCGCCCGTTCAGCGGGCGTCCGCCTTCGATGACGAAGGACTCCATCAGCGTGTCGGCGACAAGGGTCTCGGGCACGGAGTCTCGCTTCCGGATCGGACGGGCGAGGCGACCGAGCAGGCTATCCTACTCGCCCCCATGGAGGTCACTCGCGAGCGTGCGTGGGAGACGCTCACGCGCTACACGAAGAGCGAGCCGCTGCGGCGGCACGCGCTCGCCGTCGAGGCCTGCGTCGGCTTCTACGCGCGCGAGCACGACGCCGACGAGGAGCTGTGGCGTGCCGTCGCGCTCCTCCACGACTTCGACTACGAGATGCACCCGACGCTCGACCGGCATCCGCAGGACGGCGCGCCGATCCTGCGGGACGAGGGCTGGCCGGAGGAGGTCGTGGAGGCGGTCCTCTCCCACGCCGAGCACCTCGAGCTGCCGCGCGACACGCCGCTCAAGCGGACGCTCTTCGCCTGCGACGAGCTGGCCGGCTTCGTGCACGCCTGCGGGCTCGTGCGCCCCGACGGCATCGAGACGCTCGAGCCGAAGTCGGTGAAGAAGAAGCTCAAGCAGCCCTCGTTCGCGGCCGGCGTGCACCGCGACGAGGTCTACGCGGGCGCCGAGCTCCTCGGCCTCGAGCTCGACGACCACATCCGCAACGTCGTCGCCGCCATGCGGCCGATCGCCCCCGAGCTCGGCCTGCATACGGGCTGAGCTCAGGCGGGCCGCGCGCAAGGCACCCCGTCCGCCCGGCCTTGTGTTTCACGCGCACAAAGTCTCCTCCACGGAGGAGCAACCGCCTCCCCCCGCGCTCGCGTCCCTGGGCGGCGGCCGCTACCCGCGAGAGAGGCCGTGTCCGAGCTTGTGCCCGTGAAACACAAGCGCCTCGTGCGGCGGGCGCTCAGGTGGTCGAGCCGAGGCGGGCGCGGATCGTCGCGGCGAGCCCGAGGACGTCGCCCGGGTTCAGCTCGGCAGCCCTGCCGACGGCAGTCAGGCTTCCGAGCGCGACGCCCGAGCGCACGTAGACGAAGACGATCGCCACGCGCGCCTTCGGGGTTCGGAAGGTCGCGAGTGCGGCAACGGTGTCGTCGCCCTCGACGTCGAGCGGCCGGACGCGCAGGGCACGGGCGTCGGTGCGGAGAACGCCGGTGACGACGAGGCGCGCGAAGTGGCGGCTCCCCTTCGGCGTCCCGGCGTAGCGAAGGGCGAGCCGGCCGGCGTCCTCGGACTCGACGATCTGCGTCATCGAGCGGAGGTAGACCACCTGCGAGCTCCCAAGGCGCGCAGCGGCGGGGTCGAACTCGCGCAGGAAGGAGCGGACGTTGCCATGGCGCCGGTAGCCCTCGCCAGCGACCGTGAGCCCCGGTGGGAGGTCGGCAAGGCCGAGCGTCAGCGGCTTCGGATCGATCCGGGGCCGCCGCTCGACGCCCGGGAGAGCAACCGGATCCTCCTCGAGCTGCCCGCCGAGGACGCGCTGGATGCGCGAGTCGAGCGTGATCGCGAGGCGCGTGGCGGCTGCCGTCATGTCCCGCCGGTCGACCCGCACGACCCCGACCGACGCGACGATGCGTCCACGGCGGAACGCGACGACGGTCGTGTGCAGCGTGAGCCCGAATCCGCGCACGGTTCCGCGGATGCCCTGGGTCTCCTCGCCGATTGTGGGGACGGCGAACGTGGAGGCGCCCTGCAGACGGACGCCCTCGGAGACGGTGCCCTCGAACCGCTCGTAGTCGTTCACGCGCTTGTTGAGGAAGCGGGAGGCGTCGACGGCGTCCTGCATGAGCTCGACCGACGATCCGACGCTCACGACTCCCCGCTTGCGCTTGCCGGACAGGGTCCCCGGGCTCGAGTACGTCAGCTCGTAGCCGTCCACCCGGCCGGCCCCGCGCAGCCGGCGGGCGGAGTCCTGAGGGTCGAGGCTCTGCCGGGCCGCGGCGGCGTTCGAGCTCCGCCCAGAGTCGTCCCGGCCGAGCCGCAGCCCGTCGGCGAGCCGACCGAGCTCGTCGGCGGGCAGGACCATGATGGCCAGGTCGGCTCTGGTCACCTCGGCGTCGAGCTGGACGGCTCGGTTCCCGCCCTGGCCACAGGAGGCGAGCACCAGTCCGCACAGGAGGAGTGCGGCCCCTCGCAGCGGCGTCATGCAGCCCATATCGGCCGGTCAGGGCCGGCACTCAAGACGCGGAGCGGCTACGCGCGCACGACGCCGTCGACGAGGCGCCCGATGTCCTCCTCGCTCGTCCAGAAGCCGCAGGACGCGCGCACCAGCCCGGTGCCGGGGAGATCGCGCACGAGGACGCCCTGCTCGCCGAGCCTGGAGGCCAGCTCCGCCGGCGCCTCCGCGCGGAAGGAGACGAGCGTCCCCTGCCCTGCCTCCGTCACGACGTCCACCTCGGCCTCCGCCAGCGCCTCCCGGCAGCGCTCGGTCGCCTCGCGCGCGCGCTCGAACCGCTCGTCGCCGGCGTCTTCGGCGAAGGAGAGCGAGGCGAGCAACCCCGCCACCGAGGGGGCCGGCGCCCAGCCGCCCTCGAAGCGCCGCGTCGTCTCGACGAGCTCGTACTCCGGATGCTTCCAGGACAGGTACGACGGAAATACGACGCGACACGCCTCCAGCTGGTGCGGGGCGACGTAGAGGGCGCCCGTCGCGGCCGGCCCGAGGAGCCACTTCTGGGCCGAGACGGTGTAGAAGTCGCAGCCCAGCTCCTCGACGTCGACCGGGATCGCTCCGGCTGCCTGCGCGCCGTCGACGAGGACCGGGAACCCGCGGCCCGAGAGCTCGCGCACCGGCAGCACCGCCCCCGTCAGCCACGACACGTGCGAGATCGCGACGAGCTTCGTGCGCGGCGAGAGCTCCTCCTCCAGGGCCGCGAGCACCTCGGACGCCGGGCGGTCGCGCACCGCCGCCGCGCGTATCGTCGCGCCCGATGCGACGAGGCCGCCGAAGAGACCGGGGTGCTCCGAGTCGGTGGTCACGACCTCGTCGCCGGGCCCGACGCCCAGGCCCGCGAGAGCGACGTTGCAGCCCTCGGTGGTCGACGCGGTGAGCGCGACCGCGTCGGCCGGCGCGCCGATGAGCGCCGCCAGCTTCCCGCGCAGCTCCTCCCGCTGAGCCATCACCCGCTCGAAGTACGCGTGCCTCGCCCGTCCGTCCTCGAGCTCCAGCCGCTCCACCTCCTGCATCGCGTCGACCGTGACGCGCGGTAGCGGGCCGAACGTGCCCGCGTTCAGATACGCGTAGCGGTCGAGCACCGGGATGCCCTCGCGGACGGCTACCAGGTCCATTCGACGACCGCCTCCACTGGGGCATGGTCGGAGAGGACGGCCCCGCGCACGCGCCTCCGCGCCTCGAGCCAGGCCTCGGGGCCCCGGACGAGCGCGAGCCCGCGCACGAGGATCTGGTCGATGCCGTCGATCGGGTCTGAGAAGCCGGGAACGGCGTGGCGGGGGACGTTGAAGTCGCCGCAGAGGACGGAGCGGCCGGCCGAGGCGACGAAGGCGGCCGCCCTGGCGATCTCCTCCCCGACGAGCGTGCGATCGGGGCTGTTCGAGGCATGGAGGTTGGCGAGCAGGACCGGGCCCGCCGGCGTCTCGACCTCGAGGGTGTGGCACACACGGCGCTCGCCCGCCCGCAGGAGCCAGTCCCCCGTCGAGACCCCCGGGTTGATGACGACCCGCCGGTGCCGGCGCTGCTCGAAGTGCGGGTTCACGAGGATCGCGTTCGCCTGTCCCGTGAGGCTGGCTCGGAAGCGGCGCGGGTCGGTCGCCGTCACCCGGCGCGCGAGCGGCCCCAGGCGCGCGGGCATCGTCATCGCCCAGGCGCACCCCATGCCGCTCCAGCCGGCGAGCCGCCGCACGGCCCACATGGGGACCTCCTGCAGGGCGACGACGTCCGGCGCGTCGGCGGTCACCAGCCGCACCATCTGCTCGAGGTGCAGGCGGTCCGACTCGGGGTGCGTCCTCCCGTGGTAGACGTTCCAGCTGCGAACGAGGAGCCGCAAGAGTGCGGTTAGTCTAGGAACGTGGGACGGCGCTTCGTCGACCTCGTCGAGCGCCAGCTCGAGCTCTTCGAGGCGGAGCACGCCGGGCTCGTGCGCGACTGCGAGGCGGCGCTCGACGCCTACAACGCGGCTTCCCGCGAGGACGCCGAGGAGCGGTACGGGGACTACGTCGACCTCGTCGACGCGGCGCGCGAGGCGCTCGTCGACTACCGCGACGCCTATGCCCGCACGCTCGACCGGGACGCCGCCGAGGAGTACGAGGACGTCTTCAACGGCCTCGCCCGCAAACGGCTCCCCCGCTTCGCGCTCGAGCTCGACTGAGGGTTGGAGCGACGCGGCGGGCGCAGTACGATCAGGCCGCCGTCATTCCCTCGCAACGGAGGCACTCATGCGCAGGCGCAGGCTCACGCTCCTCGCCGTCCTCGCCGGCGTCGCTCTCGCCGCGGCAGGAGGCGCCCAGGCCGGGACCATCCCCGGCCAGTACATCGTCGTCCTGGAGGACGATGCGCGCCCCGGCCGCGTCGCCGCGGCGCACGACCGGCTGGGCGCCCGCGTGCTCGCCGTCTACGGCAGCGCGCTCAGGGGCTACGCCGCCAAGCTGAGCGCCGCAGAGCTCGCGGCAGTCCGGGCCGACGACCGCGTCGCGTACGTCGAGCCGGATCGAACCGTGTCGCTCGCCACGACTCAGACGAACCCGCCCTGGGGCCTCGACCGGATCGACCAGCGCTCGCGCCCGCTCAGCGGGACGTTCACCTACTTCGCCACCGGCGCCGGCGTCACCGCCTACGTCATCGACACCGGGATCCGCTTCTCACACACGCAGTTCGGCGGGCGGGCCGTCAGCGGGTACGACGCCGTAAACGGCGGCGCGGCCGACGACTGCCACGGGCACGGGACCCATGTCGCGGGCACCGTCGGCGGCTCGGCGTACGGGGTGGCGAAGGGCGTCACCCTCGTCGGCGTCCGCGTCCTCAACTGCAACGGGAGCGGCACGACCTCGGGCGTCATCGCCGGCGTCAACTGGGTCACCTCCCACCACCAGCCCGGGCAGCCGGCCGTGGCCAACATGAGCCTCGGCGGCGGCGCGAGCACGGCGCTCGACAACGCCGTCCGCAACTCGATCGCCGACGGAGTCTCCTACGCGGTCGCGGCCGGCAACGGCAACTTTCTCGGCATCGCGCAGAACGCTTGCAACTCCTCGCCCGCCCGCGTCGGCGAGGCGATGACGATCAGCGCCACGGACTCGAGCGACCGCAAGGCCTCCTGGGCGAACTACGGGAACTGCGTGGACTGGTTCGCTCCGGGCGTCTCGATCACGTCGGCGTGGCACACGAGCACGACCGCGACGCGGACGATCAGCGGGACGTCGATGGCGACGCCCCACACCGCCGGAGTGGCGGCGCTCTACCTCCAGGGCAACCCGGCCGCCTCGCCCGCGACGGTGCGAAGCACGCTCTTCAATGTGAGCACGAAAAACGTCGTCACATCGTCCTCGACGACGAACCGGCACCTGCTCTTCACGAACTTCTAGGAGCGCGCGGGCGGACCGGGTCTCACGTCCGGTCCGCCCGCCGCTCAGTCGGGGAGCAGCGGCACCGAGGGGCCCTGGTCGCGGCCGAGCAGCACCGCCCGGGTGACGGCGTCCGGGCCGAACCGGTCGCGGATCGCGTCGAGCGCGGCGTCGAGAGCCGCGCCGCTCGGGCAGTCGAAGGGCAGCGTGAGCTGCACGAGCGTCCCGTCGTCGAGGTTGGCGACCGCCACGCCGACGAGCGTCAGGCCCCGGGCCTGGATCAGCGGCCCGGCAGCCAGGAGCAGTCCTCGGGCGGTCTCCAGGATCACCCGCGTCTCGGCGGTCGGCCCGGGCAGCGTGTGGGACCGGGTCGCCCGGGAGAAGTCGTCGAAGCGCAGGCGGAGGACGACCGTCCGCCCGACGCGCCCGGCCGCCCGCAGGCGGCGGCAGACCCGCTCGACCAGCCCGATCAGGGTCGCGTCGAGCGCGGCCGCCGACCTCGGCGAGCGGCCGAGCGCGCGCTGCGCCCCCACCGAGCCGCGGCGCCGCCGCGGTCGGACTCGTCGAGGGTCGCGGTTGTGGGCGAGGGCGTGGAGATGTCGGCCGGCGGCCCGGCCGAGCAGCCGCACGAGCGCGCTCTCCCCGAGCTCCGCGACCTGCCCGACCGTAGCGATCCCGCAGCCTCGGAGCCGCGCGGCGGTGACCGGCCCGACGCCCCACAGGCGCTCGACCGGGAGCGGGTGCAGAAACGCCAGCTCGCCGTCTGCCGGCACTACGAGCAGGCCGTCCGGCTTGGCCACGCCGCTCGCCACCTTGGCGAGGAACTTCGTGCGGGCGACCCCGACGGTGATCGGCAGGCCAACCCGATCAAGCACTGCGGTGCGCAGACGCGCGGCGATCTCAGCGGGCGTGCCCGCGATCCGCCGCAGCCCACCG
>JAICGP010000056.1 GCA_025923055.1 Thermoleophilia bacterium | reverse complement strand
GCGGACTTTCACCCACCCGTTCTCGGGGTTTCGGCCGATGCGCCGCCGCTCCCTTCGCGCCAGGCTGAACGTGTCACGGAGTGGAGGTGAAGGTCATGAAGATGAAGGACGCGGCGACCGAGTTCCTGTCCGAGAAGCGGATCGCCGTCACGGGCGTCTCGAGGCATCCCGAGACGCACAGCAGCAACACCGTCTACCGCCGCCTGCGCGAGCGCGGCTACGACGTCTTCGCGGTCAACCCGAACGCCGACGAGGTCGAGGGCGATCGCAGCTATCACGACCTGCGCTCGATTCCGGGCGGCGTCGACGCGGTCGTGATCGGAACGCGGCCGGCGATCGCCGAGGAGACGATGCGCGAGTGTGCGGAGCTCGGCATCAAGCGTGTCTGGATGCACCGTGCGTTCGGCCAGGGCAGCGTCTCCGAGGAGGCCACCCGATACGGCCGCGAGCGCGGGGTCGCCGTCATCGACGGCGGCTGCCCGTGCATGTTCGAGCCCACCGCCGACCCCGGCCACAAGGTCATGCGAGTGCTCGGCACCTTCACGGGGAAGGTGCCGAGGGAGGTCTGACGCCGGCGCCGCGAGAAACTCAGCCGGTCGGCCGCAGCTCACGCATGAGAATGATCGCCTGGGGCGGTGCGATGAAGAGCTGCTTCTTGGTCGTTACGCCGACGACTTTCCAGCCCTGCGCGCCCAGCTCGTTGAGCTGCTCCTCGACGTGCTTGCCGGTGTCGACGACCTTGTACTCGTAGCGCCTCCGGACGTCGGTCGCGGCCGGGGGCGGCTCGTGCGAGACGGTCGCCATTTGACTCACCTCCTTCCTCCTTGGCGGACGCCCGCGGCGAGCTCAGTCGCTCCTGCGGTCGCGGCGGAAGCCGTACCGGGCGACGACCCACGTCGCGAGGAAGGCGAACAGCGCGACGGCGACCGCGGACGGAACGGTCGAGCTGTCTCCGCCGGCGCCCCTGGTCACGATGTCCGGGCCGTAGATCGCGTCGAACAGGACCGCGAGCCAGATGACGGCGATCGCCAAGGAGGGCCACATCTCGGGGACGAAGCGGTCCGCCCTGTGGCCCCGCTCGTCGGCGACTCGCGGCGGCTCGTGCGAAACGGTTGTCATCTCACACCTCCTTTCGCGCTACCGATGCTCGCAGGCCGCCTCACGATGGGCATCCGCGGCGGCCCGTAGACGCGCTGCGGGAAACGTGCACTCGCCGACGGGCGCCCGCGTTGCCCCGGGGCGGCCGCTCGAGACGGCCGCCCCGCATGGTCCTTCTCGTCAGGCGCCGGTCAGTTCCGCCGCAATCTCGCAGAAGGGGAAGTCCTCGGCGAAGCCCGGGTGGGGTCCGTGCACCGAGGTATGGGTCTCCTCGAGGAAGATGCCTCCCGGCATGCCGTCGCCGAGCGTGTCGAAGAGGGCCGTGTGGCGGATGACGCCACGGTCCCGGACGACGACGTTGCCGGCCGAGTCCTCGATGACGAAGGGCTGGCCCGCCTCGACGGCGACGAACTCGTAGATCGTTCCGCCGACCAGCGTGGCCTCGATCTCGTGGAACAGGCCGTGACCCCGGATGACGAACCATCCTCCCGTCTCCGCGTTCGTCAGGACGTCGCGGTACGAGAAGCGGTCCTTGAGCAAGAAGGCCTCGCCGCCCTTGTCGGCGCGAAGAAGCGCATGACCTTCGAACGCGGACTCGACCTCGATCGTGAAGCCGCAGTCGTCGAAGCTGAACGAGTCGGTGCCCGAGTAGTGCTGCTGCCCGATGACGGTGCCGGCGGCTGGGCTCGCCGCGATCGCCACCATTGCAAGCACCGCCAGAGCCGATAGTCCAACCCCCCGAAACCCCGTCGTGCGCCAATGACCGCGCGTCATGAGGGCCTCCTTTCGTACTGCCGCAAACCGGCAGGGTCGGACCTTCGATCGACCCTACGACCTGAACGCTCGGGTGGCAAGGTTGACAAGTAACCATATGGTTACGTATTCTCCTCCGCATGGACGTGGTGTTCAGGGCCCTCGCCGACCCGACCCGGCGGAGCCTGCTCGACCGGCTCTACGAGGAGGACGGGCAGTCGCTCACCGCCCTCGAGGGGCGGTTGCCGATGACGCGGATCGGTGTCATGAAGCACCTCCGGGTGCTCGAGGGGGCGGGCCTCGTCACGACGAAGCGGCGCGGCCGCGAGAAGCTGCACTTCCTGAACCCCGTCCCGATCAGGCTCGTCCACGACCGGTGGGTGAGCAAGTACGCGGAGCCCTGGGCCGCGGCGCTCACCGGGCTCAAGAGACAACTGGAGGAGCAGATGGAGAAGGTGTTCGAGATCTACATCAAGACGACACCGGAGCGGCTCTGGGAGGCGATCACCGACCCCGAGCTGCGGGCGCGCTACTCGTTCGGCGTCCGCGTCGACTCCGACTGGGAGGCCGGCTCCCGCTACGAGAGCGCCCATCCGAACGGGCCCGTGGCGATCGCGGCGGGCGAGAATCTCGAGGTCGATCCGCCCCGGCGGCTCGTGCAGAGCTTCACGGCTCTCTGGAGCGACGAGGTCAAGAGCGAGGGAACGTCGCGGGTGACGTGGGAGATCGAGCCGGTCGCCGACTCGTGCCGGCTGACGGTGACGCACGACCAGCTCCGCGAGGGCGCGAACGAGGAGCTGTACGGAGGCTGGCCGATGATCCTCTCCGGGCTGAAGACGCTGCTCGAGACTGGCGAAGACCTGACGACGCCCGGCTCGCTGCTCTACGCCAACGCCTGACGGCCGAAACCGAGGCAGGCGCCGCGACGACCGCGGCGCCTGCCCGGCGGCCAACTCGCTACGTCGCCTGGGTCAGGCGGAAGTGGTTGCCCGAGGCGTCGCGGAAGCCGGCGTCGACGCCGTAGGGCTGCTCCGTGGGCTCCTGCGTGAACTCGACGCCGCGGCTCTTCAGCTTCTCGTAGCTGCCCCGGATGTCGTCCGTCGAGAAGAAGAGACCGCCGGAGGCGCCCTTCGCGAGCAGGGCGCGGATCTGCTCCTGCGTCTCCCCGTCGAAGACGGGCGGGCCGGGCACGGCCATCAACGTGATTGCGACCTCGGGCTGCCCGGGCACGCCGACGCTGAGCCAGCGGAAGTTGCCCAGCTCGGGCACCGTGACGTCCTCGCGGAGCTCCATCCCGAGCTTCTCGGTGTAGAAGGCGAGCGCCTCGTCCTGGTCGTGCACCCAGACCTGCGTATGCGTGAGCTGCTTCAGCATGCCGTTCCTCCGTCTCTCGTGATCAGTCGGAAACGACGCTAGCCTGGTGCGGTCCGGGTGTCTTCTCCAAACGTGCTGCTCTGGGACGGGCGTACGCCTGCAGGACGCAAGTTGGAACGCGGGCGCGCGTGACCGCGGGCGGGTGGGCGGCCCGGTAAGCCGTCGGGGAGAGGCCGAACGCGCGCCCGAAGCTCGACGTGAACGACCCGACGCTCCGCAGGCCGACCGTGAGGCAGATGTCCGCCACCGTGCGGTCGGTGTTGCGGAGGAGGGCGGCGGCCCGCTCGAGCCGGCGCGTCATCAGGTACTGGTGAGGCGCCTCGCCGAACGCGCGGCGGAACTCGCGGCTGAAGTGGGCAGGCGAGAGGTGCGCGGCGCGGGCGAGCGCCCTCACGTCGAGCGGCTCGCGGTAGCGGACGTCGGCGAGGTCCTTCGCGCGCAGGAGGTGGCGGATCGGGTGGACGGGCGTCACCCGGGCAGTATCGCCCGCGGGAGCCGGCGCGCCGTTGCCAGAATGCGCGCGTGGCGACCCTTCCGTCCGGAACAGTCACGTTCCTCTTTACCGACGTCGAAGGGTCGACCGCGCTCCTGAAGCGGCTGGGCGACCGCTACGAGGAGCTGATCGGAGAGCACCGGCGGATCGTGCGGGAGACGCACACGGCGCAGGGCGGGGTCGAAGTCGACGCTCAGGGCGACGCGTTCTTCTTCGCGTTCGCCCGGGCGCGTGACGCCGTGGCCGCCGCCGTCGACGCGCAACGCGCCCACGCCGAGCGCGAGTGGCCCGGCGGCGTCGAGGTGTACCTGCGCATGGGTCTGCACACGGGCGAGCCGGCGCTCGGCGAGGAAGGCTACCTCGGGCTCGACGTCGTCCGGGCGGCGCGGCTCTGCGCCGCCGGCCGCGGCGGTCACGTCCTCCTGTCGGAGACGACGCGTGCGCTGCTCGGCTCGGCGCTCCCCGAGGGCGTCTCCGTGCGCCTGGTCGGAGAGCGGCTGCTCAAGGACCTCGACGACCCCGAGCGCGTCTACGCGCTCGCGATCGAGGGCGTCGCCCTTCCCGAGGGCGCCCCCGCGCCGCCCGGGGGCGCCGACGACTGGGACCGCCGCACGGAGGAGCTGGCGAGGCGCCTGACCGACGAGATCGACGAGAGTGTCTTCCGCGCGCTCGAGCGCTCGCTCGGTCGCCGGGGCAGCCCGCGCTAGCAGGCACGCATGCGCGTCTGCCTCATGATCGAGGGCCAGGAGGACGTGACCTGGGACGACTGGCTCGCCCTCGCCCGAGTTTGCGAGGAGTGCGGGCTCGAGGGCCTCTTCCGCTCAGATCACTACGCATCCGTCTTCGGCGTCGCCGGCCGGGGTGCGCTCGACGCGTGGGCGACGCTCGCCGCTCTGGCCGCGAGGACGGAGCGGATCCGGCTCGGCTCCCTCGTGTCGCCGGCCACCTTCCGGCACCCGTCGGCGCTGGCGAAGGCGGTCGTCACGGCCGACCACGTCTCCGGCGGGCGCGTCGAGCTCGGGCTCGGGGCCGGCTGGAACGAGACTGAGCACGCCGTGTACGGCTTCCCGTTCCCGGAACGCTCGGTACGGCTCGAGCTCCTCGCGGAGCAGCTCGAGATCGTGCACCGCCAATGGACGGAGGACGCCTTCGATTTCCAGGGGCGGCACTACCGGCTCGAGGGCTGCCGGGCCCTGCCGAAGCCGGTGCAGGACCCCCACCCGCCGCTGCTCGTCGGCGGCTCGGCCGGCCGCGGCACCCTCGAGCCGGCCGTCCGCTGGGCCGACGAGTACAACACGCTCTTCGCGTCGGTCGAGACGCTCCGCGCCCGGCGGCGGGCGCTCGACGCAGCGTGCGAGCGGGGCGGCCGCGATCCTGCGACGCTCGCGTTCTCGCTCATGACGACCTGCGTGGTCGGTGCCGACGAGGCCGAGCTCCGACGGCGCGCCGCCGGGGTGATCTCCGCGACGGCCGCCGGCGGCGACGCCGAGGCCTTCGTCGCGGACCACCGCGCGACCGGTGTCGTGGGGACGGTCGAGGACGTGGTGGAGCGGCTCGCCGAGCTCGAGGCCGCCGGCGTCGAGCGGGTGTTCCTCCAGCACCTCGACCACCGGGACACGGCGATGGTGGAGCTGATCGGCCGGGAGGTCGTCCCCGCGGTCTGACGCCGTCAGCCGGCCGCGGCGAGCTGGACGACGCGCTGCGACAGCTCCTCCTGCCGCCCGACGAGCACGGGGGAGAGAACGCGCGCCATCCCTCGATTCTCCCAGGCTGGCGCCGGGGCGGAGGGACCTGTTCCCTTTTCGCTCGCGGCGTTCGATACTTGCGGGATGGAGCCCCTCCTGCGCACGCGGGACGAGGTCGCCGCCGGCATCCGCGTCGGCTGGGAGCTCCTCCACCTCCTGCAGCTCTCCGTGCGGAGCCTCGAGGACACCGCCACGCGGGTCGTCGCCGCGCAGATCGCCGGCGTCATCGCCCTCTGGACGCAGCTCTACACGTTCGAGGAGGCGGCGCCCGCGACGCTCGCCTGGGCGGCCTGGGGCGTAGTCCTCCTCTCGATTGCGCTGCTCGGGCTTCGCATCCCGCCGCGCCGCCTGTCGGCGTTCTGGCGGGGGCTCGACGCGAGCTCGGACTCGCGGCTCAACGAGCCGCTCGACGAGGAGCAGGAGGCCGGCATCGTCGCCGAGCTCTCGACGGCGCTCCGCGCCCAGCGCGACGTGCTCCAGCATGCCGTCCGCACGTCCGTCGCCCTCGGTATCGCTGGCCTCGTCCTGACCGCGCTCGCCTACGTGGTGGACAAGGGCTTCTACGCGCCGTAGAGCGAACGCGCACGGTGCCGCGCCGAGCCGTTAGGTTGCTCCCATGGCGGACGAGATCCAGCTCGGGCCCGAGGAGACGGTCCCGGGGAGGCCGTTCACGGACCCCCTCCACTCGCGGAACGAGGAGCGCGCGCTTCGCGAGCTGCTCGGGCACGAACGCGAGCGCGCCCGGCGGTGGGACGGCGAGCCGGAGGTCGTCCTCTCCGAGAACGACCGGGACGAGCTCCGCCACCTCCTCGTCGTGCCGGATACCCGGCGCTTGCTGGCCGCAGAGAATCCCACGGTCGTCGGCTTCTTCGGGAGGCCGCGGGAGGACGCCGACATTCCGCTGCTCTTCGACCTCGAGGAGGAGCTGGTCGCCGGAATGGGCGCCTACGCCGAGCGCGGCCTCCTCAGCTACTACGACGTCGAGCTGGTCAAGGGCGCCTACGGGAACCTGATCCTCTTCGAGTCGCCGGCGGGACTGGAGCGCTGGCGCGAGAACCCGGTCCACCGGCGCGCCGTCGAGATCTCGCCCTCGAACTACCACGAGATCCGCCTCCACCAGGGACGGCTCGAGGGACGGCTCCTCGACGGGGGGACTCTGCACCTGGCGCGCACGAGATACCTGGACTACAGCGGGCCGGAGGTCTGGCGCGCCGTCCGGCCGGTCCTCGACCCCGGCCGCGGCGGCTAAGGTTTGCGGCTCCGCCGTGCGCAAGGCGCTCGTCATTTCGGTCCTCACCCTCGCCGTCTTGGCGGGATCGGCCGCCGCAACGCTCCATCGCTACGACGCATCGCGCGCCGACCTGATCGCCGAGGGGATCACGCTCGCCGGCATCGACGCGGGCGGCATGCCCGTCGAGGAGGCGCGCGCGACGCTCGCCCGTGAGATCGAGCGGCGCCTCGAGCAGCCGCTGACCATCAGGTACCGCGACCGCCGCTTCCGCCTCGACCCGGCGCTCGCCGACGTGGAGACGAACGTCGACGAGATCATCGCGAGCGCGCTCGCCGAGAGCCGCGAAGGGAACTTCCTCACCCGCTCGTTCCTCGACCTGACCGGGCGGCGGCCCGCGGAGGACCTCGCCCTGAGCGTCGACTACTCGCGGGAGGCCGTCGACAGGGTCGTGGCCGGGATCAGGCGGGAGATCCAGCGCCCGGCGCGCGACGCGACGAGCTCGGCCTCCTTTGCCGGCGTGCACATCACGCCCTCACGGACGGGCGTCGCCGTGCGCGCGCGCGAGCTGCGCGACGCCATCGTGGGCGGCCTGACGAGCCCGGAAGGAAGCCGGGTCGTCACGGTCCCGGCGAAGGTGCTCAAACCCAAGGTGACGACGAGGAGGCTCGCCTCGCGCTACGAGACGTTCGTCGCCATCAGCCGGGCTCGGCGCGAGCTGCGCCTCTTCGTCGACCGGCGGCTCGTCAAGAGCTACCGGGTCGGGATCGGCGCCGCCGGCTTCGAGACCCCCGCGGGCGAGTACGAGGTCGAGAGCAAGGCGGCGAACCCGGCCTGGTACGTCCCGAACAGCAAGTGGGCGGGCGATCTGGCCGGCAAGGTGATCCCGGGCGACGATCCCTCGAACCCGATCAAGGCCCGTTGGATGGGCTTCTACGACGGTGCCGGCATCCACGGCACGGCCGACGCCGCCTCGATCGGCACCGCGGCCTCCCACGGGTGCATCCGCATGCTGATCCCGCAGGTCATCGATCTCTACGATCGCGTCCCGCTGCACACGCCGCTCTACATCTCGTAGCCGGCATGGCGGGCGCCGCAGAGCTCTCCGGGCAGGTCGCGCTCGTCACGGGCGGCGGACGCGGGATCGGGCGCGGGATCGCCCTCGAGCTCGCGGGCGCCGGGGCGCGCGTGGCGGTCGCGGCGCGGACGGCCGCCGAGGTGGACGCGACGGCGGCGGACGCCGGCGGGCTCTCGGTCGAGTGCGACGTCTCCGACCGTGCCTCGGTGGAGAGCGCCGTCGCCCGCGTCGAAGCCGAGGTGGGGCCGATCGACCTGCTCGTCTGCAACGCGGGCATCAGCCTCTGGGAGGACGCCGCTTGGACGGTCGAGCCCGAGGAGTGGTGGCGCGTCTTCGAGGTCAACGTCCTTGGCGTCTACCTCTGCTGCCGGGTCGTCGTGCCGAAGATGATCGAGCGGCGGCGCGGGCGCATAGTGAACGTCGCGAGCGGGGCCGCCTACCTGCCCGGCACGACGACGACGGCCTACAGCGCCAGCAAGGCCGCCGTGCACCGCTTCTCGGAGACCCTCGCCCGGCAGCTCGAGCCGCACGGGATCCCCGTCTTCTCCATCAGCCCGGGCCTCGTCCGAACCGCCATGACGGAGGAGCGGTTCGCCGACGAGGCGCCCTGGACGCCGCCGGAGCTGGCGCCGCGTCTCGTACGCGCGCTCGCGTCGGGCCGGCTCGACGCGCTCGCGGGACGCTACCTGCACGCCGAGCACGACGACGTCGAAGACGTCGCCGCGCGCGCCGACGAGATCGTCGCCCAGGACCTGAACGCCATTCGCCTCCGCCGCTAGGAGGGTTGCAACGGCGGGAGCCGGATGGTTAGCTCTGGCCCGTCGCGGGGAATCCCCTGGCACTGCGGTTCGAACGTAAGGGGCGACGATCGTGTCTGCGGCAACAGACTCCGGCCCCGGCGGACGATCCCGTCGGGATTTCCTCGTGGCCGCGCTCGCGAGCGCTCCCCTCGTGGCGGGCGGGCTCGTCGTCGCCGGGCGGCCGCTGGCCGCGGCCCAGCCGTCGCCGCAGGAGGACGAGCGGATCCTGAACTTCGCGCTCGGCCTCGAGCACCTGCAGGCGGCGTTCTACGAGGACGCGGTCTCGCGAGGAGCCCTCGGCGGCGAGCTGGCGGAGTTCGCCCGCGTGGTCGGCGAGCAGGAGCGCCGGCACGTGGAGGTGCTGCGGAGGCGTCTCGGGGGCGCGGCGATCGCCGAGCCGGACTTCGACTTCGGCGACACGACCGCCGGCGAGGAGGCGTTTCGCGAGGCGGCCGTCACGCTCGAGGACAACACCGTCGCCGCCTACATCGGCCAGGGAGCGAACCTGACCGTCGAGGGCGTCGCCGCTGTGGCGCCGCTCGTCTCGGTCGAGGCGCGTCACGCCGCGTGGATTCGGGACATCACCGCAGTCAATCCGGCGCCGGCGGCGGCCGATTCCGCCAAGTCGGCGGAGGACGTCCGCTCGGCGCTCGAGCGGGCCGGACTGCCACCTCCGTGAGAGGAGCCGCCGTGCCGACGGAGCATCCGACGCCGATCATCGCCGAGCTCGACAGGGACGGAGCCATCGAGGAAGCGCTCGCGGCCGCAGGTGGAACGACCCGCCGCGGCTTCCTGGCTGCGGCGCTGGCAGGCGCGGGCGCTCTCGCGGGCTTCCCCGAGACCGCCGACGCTGCGCGCGGGCCGAAGCGGGACACGGCCATCCTCAACTACGCCCTCGTCTTCGAGTACCTCCAGGCCGGCTTCTACACGGAGGCGGAGTCGATCGGGACGATCAGGGCGATGGGCGCCGAGCGCGAGACGTGGGCGAGGACGCTGGGAGCGCACGAGCGTGCGCACGTGACCATTCTCAAGGACGTGCTCGGCCGCAAGGCCGTCGCCAGGCCGTTCTTCGACTACCGCGGCGTGACCGAGGACGGCGATGCCTTCACCCGCACCGCGGTCGCCATGGAGGACCTGACGGTCGCGCTCCTCGCCGGCCAGGCGCCGCGGGTGAGCGACCGGAGCCTGCGGGCGGCCTTCTTCTCGCTCCTCACCGTGGAGGCCCGGCACGCCGCCTGGGCCCGGCGCATCACCGGCTTCCGGCCGGTCGCGGCGGCCTTCGACGAGCCGAAGACGCTCGCCGCGGTCGACCGCGTCGTGCGGTCGACGCGCTTCCTCGTCTCCAGGCCGTCGCGCGAGAGCCGCCGCTCTCCCCGGTTCACGGGATGAGGATGTCGGCCGGGCCGCTTCGTCGGACCGTTGCCGCCGTCGTCGGCGGGGTGCTCGCCGCGGCCGGCCTCCTCGCCGGGTGCGGCGGCGACGGGTCTTCCGACTCCCGGGGCGCTCCGCGTCCGGCCGCGGAGGTCGAGACGCTGCCGGAGCCGGTCACGCCGGCGTTCGTCCCGGGCGCGCCGGAACTGCTCGCGGACGTCGAGTCCCTTGCGTGGTGGTCGCCGGTCGAGCGGCCGGTCGTCGCCCGTGCCGCGCCTGGCGCGGACGCGCGCGCGGTGGCGCGTCTGGAGGCGCGCACCCCAGAGGGAACGCGGAACATCGTCGCCGTCCTGGGGCGGCGGCGCGACGGCAAAGGCGCTCTCTGGGTGCGCGTCCGGCTGCCGGTCCTCCCCAACGGCACGGTCGGCTGGGTTCCGCGAGAGACTCTCGGCGGCTACGGCTCGGTGCGGACGCGCCTCGTCGTCGACCTGGAACGGCTCACGGCGACGCTCTACCGCGACGGCCGGGCCGTCTTCGGCGCCGACGTCGGCGTGGGGCAGCCGGCGAACCCGACGCCGACGGGCGAGTTCTACGTCCGCAACAAGCTGCGGCGCTATGCGAACGCGTTCTACGGGCCCGTCGCCTTCGGGACGAGCGCCCGCTCGCCGACGTTGACCGACTGGCCGGCGGGCGGCTTCGTCGGGATCCACGGCACGAACCGTCCCGAGCTCCTCCCTGGCCGCGTCTCGCACGGCTGCATCCGCCTCCGCAACGACGACATCCTGCGGCTCGAGCGGCTCATGCCCGTGGGAACGCCGGTGACGATCCGATGACGGGGTTGCGTCGCACCGGTGTCTGCGGCCTCGTGGCCTCGGCGGCGCTCGTCATAGCGGTCGGCGCCGCCGCCCAGGTCGAGCAGACGCCGACCGAGCTCTGGGAGGAGTACCCGCTCGACCCCGTGCAGGCGCCCGCCGTCGAGGAAAGCGGCGAGCCGGAGCCTGCCGTCGGGAGCCGGGGCGCCGACACGCCCGCCCCCGAGGGGGAGGGTCCGGCGTCGGCGCGCGAGGACCTTCCGGTCCTGCCGATCGCTGCGGCCACAGCCGTTCTCCTCGTGCTCCTGCTCGCCGCCACGGGCGTTCTCGTCCGAGGGGGCGCGGGCGTGAGCCGGCCCGGAGTACGACGCAGCCGGCACTGGATGGGCCGCTTCCCGCAGGTCGTCTCCCGGGTCGCCCTCGCGGGCGCCTCCCGGGTCGCCCTCGCGGGCGCGTCGCTCGCCGCCTTCCCCGGCCAGCTCGCCGAGAAGAGGCACCCGATGCGCACGACGCGACGTTTCGCCGGCGCCGCGATCCGCTTTGCACAGTCCGGCCAGCGTGCGTACGGTGGTGCGAAGATGAGCCGCATCGTCAAGAAGCCGCCTCCGAAAAAAGCCGCTCCCGCGAATCCGCCGACCGGCAAGGAGCCGGCGGCGCCTCCCAAGCGCACGCCTGCGCCGCCCGGAAAGCCGCTGCACACCGTCCGCAGGAAGCCGCCGAAGCACCCGCCGGGACGTCCGCGGAAGCGGCCTGCGGTCGAGCCCGTCGAGCCGCGCGAGGAGCCGAAGGAGACGTGCGTGATCGTCTGGCGCCGCGAGGGCGTTCTCTCCGACTTCTGCGCTCTGGCCTCGCACCCCGAGCGGGGCGAGTACGTCGTCGCGGCCTCGCCCGGTTTCGCGTGGCCCGGAGGCGAGATCCCCCCGGAGGCATGGCAGGCGCACGGCCGGCTCGTGACCACGCTCGCCGAGGGCGGCTGGCGGCTCGTCGGCACCGAGGGGCCCTGGTACCGTCGCCGCTTCGAGCGTCCGGCGGGCGGCTATCCCTCGGAGGGTTAGGACGGCTGCGCCTCGCGGGGCTTCGCCTTCGGAAGCTCCGCGAAGAGGTCGTCCAGGATCTTGTCGACTCCGAGCGCCTGGCGGCGCGCGGCCCGGTAGGCGCGGCCGAGCGCGGCGTTCCAGGGAGCGGGCGACTCGTCCTCGGCCCACTCGGACACGAGGCTCTCGACCTTCTGCCCCGACGCGAAGACCGCGAGCTCGAAGGGCTCCTCACCGTCCTCGTCGAGGCTGCGGACGTTCACCGCGCCGCTCGAGCCGGACCACGAGAAGGACGTCGCCTCCTGCGCGTGCCACGCCACCTGGCCGCTCTGCGTGCCCGCGCTGAGCCGCTCGCACAGCTCGATCAGCCGGTCGTATGGTCCGTCCATGCGCAGACCCTAGTTTCCGGGAGCGGCTTCGGTCAAACGTCCCCCCGCCGGCGAGGCTCTAGACTCGACGCTTCCGTCGTCACCGACTGAGGAGGCGCCCATGGCCCGGCCACGGCAGGCCCCGAAGAAGCGACGCGCGAAGAAGCGGAAGCGGCAGCCGAAGCGGATCCTCAACGTCCGGCCGTCGCAAAGGACCGAGCAGGACTGGACCTTCGAGGTGGCGGCCGACGCCGACCTCGTCGCGGCGGCGCCACCCGTCCCGTCCTCCAAAGACCTGCGCGCCGACTGGTGGAGGATCGCAGACCAGGGGACGACCGGGTCGTGCGTCGGCTGGGCGACGGCCGATTCCGTGCTCCGCTGGCACTTCGTCAAGGCCGGCCGGCTGGGGCAGACGACGCTGCTCTCGCCCCGCTTCATCTGGATGGCCTCGAAGGAGACGGATCAGTTCATCACGCGCCCGACGGCCTTCATCGAGACCGAGGGGACGAGCCTGAAGGCGGCGCTCGACGTGGCCCGCAAGTACGGCGTCGTCCGCGACACGACGCTCTCGTTCCGCTCCGGGAAGCTCTTCCCGGGACAGGCGAGCACGTTCTACGCGATCGCCGCCCAGCGCAAGGTCCTCGCGTACTTCAACCTGGGCAGGAATCTCTCCAACTGGCGCACCTGGCTCGCGACGAAGGGCCCCATCCTCACCCGGCTGAACGTCGACGACACGTGGGACCTCGCGACGGACACGGACGGCGAGCTCGAGGAGTACCTGCCGGAGACGGCCCGCGGCGGCCACGCGGTCGCGCTCGTCGGCTACCGGCCCGGTTCCTTCGTCGTCCGGAACAGCTGGGGCACCGGTTGGGGCGACAAGGGCTTCGCCTACGCCTCGCTCGCGTACGCGCAGGCCGCCTTCACGGAGGCGTACGGCGTCGAGGTGTAACGAGCCCTACTAGTAGGGGAGCTGGACGTCGCTGACGTCCAGTCCCAGCGAGTTCGCCAGCCGCACGCCGTCGTCGAGGTCCTCGCGGAGCCGCTGGACGTCGCGCTCGTGCATGGCGCGCCCGATCCACGCGCGCGCCGGCGGCCGCCAGAGGGCGTGCTCGACGAAGATGGGCAGCATCCGGTTCGCCGCGTCGACGAGCTTCCGCTTCGTCTTCGGCACCGCCGTCTCGAGGAGGACCCGCTCGTACGCCATGCCAGCGCCGTGGTGGATGCCGTCGTCGATCGTGAGGCGGTTGCAGAGATCCTCGAGCACGGTCCCGCGCGAGGAGCGCGCGATGAGGCGGAAGCGCGGGATGATGAGCCGCTCGAAGAAGACCTGCATGAGGAAGACCTTCTCCTCGAGCAGCTCGAGGTCGTCGAGGAACATGCGCGCGAGCTCGTCG
>JAICGP010000055.1 GCA_025923055.1 Thermoleophilia bacterium | reverse complement strand
TGGAAGAAGAAGATGAGCCCGTAGCCGAGGAAGAAGCGCACGGCCTGGAGGTCGACGGTCGCGCGGGACATGAGCTGCCCGGTCTGGTGGCGGTCGTAGAACCCGAACGAGAGCCGGAGCAGCTTCGCGTAGACCGCGTCGCGCATGTCGTACTCGACCCCGAGCGCCTGACGTCCCGAGATCAGCCTCCGGCCGACCATGAAGAGGGCGCGCGCGAGCCCGACGACGAGCACCGCCAGCGCCAGCGTCCAGAGCTCGCTTCGCTCCTGCGTCTCGACCGCGCTCTGGAGCGCGTCTCCCGTGAGGAAGGCGATGGCGACGGCGGCCGCCTGGGAGCCGACCGCGAGGAGGACGGATGCGGCAAGCGACCAGCGATAGGGGCGCAAGAACGCGAGCAGCCTGACGAACGTGCGCAGGTACGGATGCGAATCGGCCATCGCGAGACTCAACGCCGAGTGTAGTTAGGCCCATCCCGGTTTCCGGCCGCCGTCTCGTAAGCTCCCGCCGTGCCGCTTCCGCTCGAGTCCGTGCCCAACGTCTCCGAGGGCCGGGACGAGGCGGTGCTCGGAGCGCTGCGCGAGGCGTTCTCGGCGCCGGCGCGCCTGCTCGACGTCCACGCGGACGCGGACCACCACCGCTCCGTCTTCACCCTGGTCGGGAGCGGCCCCGAGCTCGTCGAGACCCTGCTCGCCGGCGTCCGCTGCGCCCTCGAGCGCATCGACCTCCGGCGGCACGAGGGCGCGCACCCGCGCATCGGCGCCGCCGACGTCGTGCCGCTCGTCCCGCTGACGTCCGAGGCCGAGCCCGACGCCCGCGCGGCCGCGCTGGCGCTCGCCGGCCGCGTTGCCGACGAGCTCGGCCTGCCGGTGTTCTTCTACGGCCGCCTGACGGAGGACCTGCGCGAGCCCGCGTTCTTCCGCCGCGGCGGCCCGGCCGAGCTCCAGCGCAGGATCGACGCCGGCGAGCTGCGCCCCGACCGGGGCCCGCAGCGCCTGCACGAGACGGCCGGCGGAATCCTCGTCGGCGTGCGCCGTCCCCTGGTCGCCTTCAACGTCAACCTCCGCTCGGACGACGTCGAGGCGGCGCGGGCCCTCGCGCGGCTCGTCCGCGAGCGGGACGGCGGCTTTGCGGGCGTGCGCGCGCTCGGGCTCGACCTCCCGCGCGCCGGGCTCGTGCAGGTGAGCATGAACGTCACCGACTGGCAGGCCGCCGCCCTGCACTCGATCGTCGAGCGCATCGTCGTTGCGGCCGAGGAGCGAGGGATCGAGGTCGCGGGCTCGGAGCTCGTGGGGCTCATGCCGGCGGGCGCCGCCGTCGCGGCGGCAGGCGCCGTGCTGAGGATCGAGGGCTTCGACCCGTCGCGGGTCCTGGAGCTACGGCTGCTCGAGGGCTAGAGTGGCGGCCGCGATGGGCGTCCTGCCGGAGAGCGCTCGTGCGCTGCTCGAGTCGGCGGCGCTCGGCCACCTCGTCACGGTGAACCGCGACGGCAGCCCGCAGGTCTCGGTCGTCTGGGTCGGCCTCGACGAAGACGACGTCGTCTCGGCGCACCTCCGCGACCAGCAGAAGCTCCGCAACGTGAGGCGGGACCCGCGCGTGGCTCTCTCGCTGGAGACTCCGACGACGAACCCGATGGGCCTTCGCGAGTACCTCGTGCTCCACGGCCGCGCGACGATCGAGGAGGGCGGCGCGCCGGAGCTCCTCCAGCGGCTGGCCCTCACGTATCTCGGGCCGGACGTCGTGTTCCCGCCGATGCCTGACCCGCCGCCTGGGTTCCGGCTTCGCATCGCCGTCGAGCGGGTCGGCGGCATTGGCCCCTGGACGGCCGCGAGCTAGGCTAGGTCGTCCGGGACCTCAGCGGGGGCGACGAGGGGAGGACGAGGCGTGCAGAGGCTGCGATCGCGGTGGACCGTCGTCGCGCTCGTGCCCGCCTTCTTCCTGACCGGCTTCGTGCTGGTCTCCGCGCTCGCCGAGGACGCCGACGACCCGGCGCCGGCGATCGCGGAGCCGGCGAGCGGCGAGGAGGCCGCCGCGTCGGAGAGCTCGACGGCGGCCACGACGGTCGCTCCCGCGGAGAGCGACGCAGCCACCGACCCCCCGACGACCACGCCCGAGGCCGCCGACGACGGGGGCGGTTCGACCTCGGCCGGCGACGGCGGCGGCGAGGCCGGCGGGGCCGACTGGCCCGCGTCCCTGCCGGCGGGCACCATCCAGGTCGACTACGGGCGCTGGAACGGCCTCTTCGAGCTGGAAGCGCCGGAGATCGTCCTCGAGATCGGCCTCGCCACGGTCACGGGGCAGCTCAGGTACCTCGGCGGAGCCGACTGCCAGCTCGGTCGCGTGGAGATCCGGGGCCGCTTCTACGACGGCACCGGCGAGCAGATCGGCGCAGGCGCCTGGGACAGCACCTGGGTCACGGGCGAGGGCGGCGAGTTCCCCCACCGGGAGCCGCTCTACCTCGAGTTCTACGGCGAGGTGGGCGAGGCGGCCGAGGCCGCATACCTGCGCCTCGCCAACGTGGAGTGCCTCTAGGAGGGCCCGCGCGTCGGACGGCCGGGCGACCCCTCACTACACTTGCCTCGATGGCGCTCGCGACCGCCGTTTCGCTGACCGGCGACGACCTGACGCTGGCGGACGTCTGGTCGGTCGCCGTCGAGGGGGCGCGCGCCGAGCTCGCCCGCGAGGGCAGGGAACGGGTGCGCCGCGCACGGGCGGTCGTGGAGCGCGCCGCCGCCGAGAGCTCCGGCGAGCATACGTACGGCATCAATACGGGCTTCGGCCGCTTCGTGTCGAAGACCATCCCGCCCGAGCTGGCCGAGGAGCTGCAGCTGCGCCTCCTGCGCAGCCACGCGTGCGGCGTCGGCGAGCCCTACCCCGACGAGGTGGTCCGCGCGGCGATGCTCCTGCGCGCGAACGCGCTCGCAAAGGGGTATTCCGGTGCCCGCCCCGAGACCGTGGAGCTGCTCCTGGAGCTCCTGAACCGCGGCGTGCTGCCGCTCGTTCCGAGCCGCGGCTCGGTCGGCGCTTCCGGAGACCTGGCGCCTCTCGCTCACCTCGCGCTCCCACTCGTCGGCGAGGGGCGCGCGACGGTCGACGGAGAGACGACCGACGGAGCGACCGCGCTCCGCCGAGTCGGGCTCGAGCCGGTCGTCCTCCGTGCGAAGGAAGGCCTGTCGCTCATCAACGGGACGCAGTTCATGGCCGCGGCCGCCGCGCTCGTCCTCGTGCGCGCAGGCCGTCTCGCGCGCGCCGCGGACGCCGCCTGCGCCCTCTCGCTCGAGGCGCTCCAGGGTTCCCGGGCGAGCTTCCTGCCCGAGGTGCACGAGCTTCGGCCCCTGCCCGGCCAGAAGGCCTCGGCGGCGAACGTCCTCCGCCTCGTCGCCGGCTCAGCGGTCATGGAGTCCCATCGCTGGTGCGACAAGGTGCAGGACGCGTACTCGCTCCGCTGCGCGCCCCAGGTGCACGGTGCCAGCAGGGACCTGCTCGCTTACGCGGAGGCGACCGTCGCCGTCGAGCTGAACGCTGCAACCGACAACCCGCTCGTGTTCGCCGCCGACGGCGAGCTCGTCTCGAACGGCAACTTCCACGGCCAGCCCCTCGCCTTCGCGCTCGACGCGGCGGCGATGGCGCTCGCGGAGCTCGCCTCTATCTCCGAGCGGCGCGTCGAACGGCTGACGAACCCGTCGCTCTCGGACGGGCTGCCCGCCTTCCTCACGCACGACGGCGGCCTCAACTCGGGGTTCATGATCCCGCAGTACGTAGCCGCCTCGCTCGTCAGCGAGAACAAGGTCCTCTGCCATCCGGCCGGGGTCGACTCGATCCCCACGAGCGCCGGCCAGGAGGACCACGTCTCCATGGGGAACGCCTCCGGGCTCAAGTGCCTCCGCGTGACGGCGAACGCCGAGGGAGCGCTCGCGATCGAGCTCCTCGCCGGTGCCCAGGGAATCGAGTTCCTGGCACCCCTCGAGCCCGGCGCGGGCGTTCGGGCGGTGCACGACTTCGTCCGCTCGCTCTCGCCGACGCTGACCGAGGACAGGCCGCTCGCCGACGACATCGAGGCGGTAGCGAGCGCGATCGCCTCCGGGGAGCTGGACGCCGCGGTGGCGCGCGCGATCGGACCTCTCGCATGAGCGGGCTCGTCTCGATCGAGAGCCGGGTCGAGCAGCTCTGCGGCGATCTCGCCTCGATCCGGGCTCCGCGCGGCCGCGAGCTGAGCGCGCGCTCCTGGCAAACCGAGGCGCCCCTCCGCATGCTCCTCAACAACCTCGATCCCGAGGTGGCCGAGCGCCCTGAGGAGCTCGTCGTCTACGGAGGCTCGGGGAAGGCGGCCAGGAACCCGCAGGCCCTTCGCGCCCTCGTGCGCTCGCTCCTCGAGCTGGACGACGAGGAGACGCTCCTCGTCCAGAGCGGGAAGCCCGTCGGGGTCTTCCGTACCCACGCCGCGGCCCCGCGCGTCCTGATCGCGAACTCGCTCCTCGTCCCGCGCTGGGCGACGTGGGACGAGTTCCGCCGCCTCGAGGCGCTCGGCCTGACCATGTTCGGGCAGATGACGGCGGGGAGCTGGATCTACATCGGGACCCAGGGGATCCTCCAGGGCACGTACCAGACGTTCGCGGCGGCAGCCGAGACGCACTTCGGGACCGCGGACCTCGCCGGCCGGACGATCCTGACGGCCGGGCTGGGCGGGATGGGCGGCGCGCAGCCCCTCGCCGCGACGCTCGCCGGCGGTGCCGTGCTCTGCGTCGAGGTCGACCCGGCGAGGGTCGAGCGCCGCCTCGAGACCCGATATCTCGACGAGTGGACGGACTCGCTCGACGACGCGGTGAGGCGCGTCCGGACGGCGGCGGCGGAGCGGCGAGCCCTCTCCGTGGGCCTCCTCGGCAACGCCGCCGAGGTCGTCCCGGAGCTGGCGCGGCGGGGAGAGCAGTTCGACCTCGTCACGGACCAGACCGCCGCCCACGACCCGCTCAACGGCTACGTGCCCACCGGCCTCTCCGTCGAGGAGGCCGCCGACCTCCGCCGTCGCGATCCGGACGAGTATCTTCGTCGCGCCTCCGAGTCGATCGTGCGCCACGTTCGCGGCATGCTCGAGTTCGTCCGAGCAGGCAGCTATGTTTTCGACTACGGCAACAACCTGAGGGGGGAGGCTCACGAGGCGGGCGTAAAGGAAGCGTTCACATACCCGGGCTTCGTCCCGGCCTATATCCGGCCGCTGTTCTGCCGCGGGATCGGGCCGTTCCGGTGGGCTGCGCTGTCGGGGGATGCAGAGGACATCGCAGCGATCGACGGGGAGCTGCGCGACCTCTTCCGGCACGACCTCCTGCTCCAGCGCTGGCTCGAGATGGCATCCCAGCGGGTCTCCTTCCAGGGCCTACCCGCCCGTATCTGCTGGCTCGGGTACGGCGATCGCGCGACGGCGGGACTGGCCATCAACGAGCTCGTCCGCGAGGGCAGGGTGACCGCACCCGTCGTCATCGGGCGGGACCACCTCGACTCGGGCTCGGTAGCCTCCCCGTACCGCGAGACGGAGGCGATGCGGGACGGCTCGGACGCCGTCGCCGACTGGCCGATCCTGAACGCGCTGCTCAACACCGCGGCCGGCGCGACGTGGGTAAGCGTTCACCACGGCGGTGGGGTGGGGATCGGCAACTCGATCCACGCGGGGATGGTCGTCGTGGCCGACGGCACGGACGATGCACGCGAGCGGCTCGAGCGCGTTCTGACGACCGACCCGGGCACCGGCGTCGTGCGTCACGCCGACGCGGGGTACGAGGACGCGCTCGCGACCGCTCGCGAGCACGACCTCCGACTTCCCGGCTCGCCCGGCTAGCGCTGCACACTCGGCCCTTGGGCGGCCTGCGGCGCCGTGGGCGGCGCTCAGGCCCGCCGCCTGCGGTCAAGTACGGTTGTCTCCGCCATGCCGGCCCTGCTCGTGCGCGACCTCGCCCAGGTCGTCTCTCCTGCGGGAGTCGGCGCGCCGCTGCGCCGGCGGGCGCTCGCCGAGGTCCGCGTCCTCGAGCGTGGCTACGTCCTCTGCGAGAACGGACGCATCGCCGCCGTCGGCTCGATGGCGGACCTCGACCAGGCCTCGCTTCCGAACGACCTCGTCGAGCTCGACGGACGGGGGCGAGCGGCCGTCCCCGGCCTCGTCGACTGCCACACGCATGCGTGCTTTGCGGGCGACAGAGCGGCGGAGTTCGAGCTGCGCTCCCGCGGCGCCTCGTACGAGGAGCTCCACGCCGCGGGGGCGGGGATCCTCGCGACCGTGCGCGCCGCGCGCGCCGCTGGGAGGGACGGCCTCGAGCGGGCCCTCGAGCGCCACCGCACCTGGATGCTCGCGCACGGCACGACGACGTTCGAGGCGAAGTCGGGCTACGGGCTCGACGCCGAGACCGAGGTGGCCCAGCTCGAGGCCGTCGCCGCGGCGGGCGGCGTCCCGACCTGGCTCGGGGCGCACGCCGTCCCTCCTGAGTTCGAGGAGGCCGACGCCTACCTCGACTTTGCCCTGCGCGACGTCCTGCCCGCGGCGGCGCGCATCGCGGAAGCGGCGGACGTATTCCTCGAGCGTGGGGCGTTCGACGCCGGCCAGGCGCGCCGGTATCTCGAGGCGTGCAGGGAGGCGGGCCTGGCCCTCCGCCTGCATGCCGACCAGTTCACCGAGGCCGGCGGCGTGCCGCTCGCGGTCGAGCTGGGCGCGCGCAGCGTCGATCACCTGGAAGCGACGGGCCCGGCAGGGGTTGCCGCCCTCGCGGCGAGCGGCGTCACGGCGGTTCTCCTCCCCGTCGCCGCGCTCTTCCTCGATCGGCCGATGCCGCCGGCGCGAGCGCTCGTCGACGCGGGAGCGAGCGTCGCGCTCGCGACCGACTTCAACCCGGGCAGTGCGTTCTGCGAAAGCCTTCCCGTCGTCATGAGCCTGGCGTGCACGCAGCTTCGGCTCGCACCCGCAGAGGCGCTGACGGCCGCCACGGTGAACGCGGCGCATGTCCTCGGACGCGGCGACCGGCTCGGCCGGCTCGAGCCCGGCTATGCGGCCGACCTCGTTCTCCTCGACGCTCCCGACTGGCGGTACCTCGCCTACCATTTGGGTGGAGAGGACGTGGCCGTCGTGGTGAAGGAGGGAGAGGTCGCATGGGAGCGGTGAGGCGATGAGCTGGTGGATGCCGCTCGTCTTCGTCGCCGCGGGCCTCGTCGGCATCGCCCTCGCCTGGAGCCTGACCACCGGCCGACCGCGCTCTGACCCGGCCGCGCAGCCCGTGTCCGCGCACGGTCGCGAGGTCAAGTCGCGTTACCGGCAGGACAACGACCTCGTCTGGAATCCCGGCGCCTTCCTCGCGGCAGCAGCGCTCGTGGGCATGCTCGTGCTGATCGCGGTCTTGATCGAGGTGCTCTAGCCGTGCCGAGCCGCAAGCAGAAGCGGAAGCGCGAGAAGCTCAAGCGCCATGAGTACGAGTACGTCCTCGAGACGGACGAGGGCGAGGAGATCCCGATCGAGAAGCCGCGTGCGGCCGAGACGGCCAACGGACGCGCTCCCGCCAAGGCGTCCGGGGAGCCGCTCGATCGCCGCGGCCGCCCTCTGGAGAAGCCGTCCTTCCGGAGAGTCCTCCGGCGCTCGGCGATCTTCACGCCGCTGATCGCCATCTTCATCTACGCGACGACGCGCGACATCACGATCCCCGCGCTCGTCTTCAACGTTCTCGTCCTGCTCGCGTTCTTCATGCCGTTCAGCTACATGGTCGACCTCTTCGTGTACCGCATGCTGTTGCGCCGGCACGAGCGCGAGCGCGCCGGCGGGCGCGCGCGCTGACCAACACCTTTGCGCCGCCGCTAGGCGGGCGCCTGCGCCTTCTCCTGGCCCCTGTAGTGGCCCGGCCCGGGCCACGGTGCGAGGAGCAGGAGGATCTTCGCTCCGCCGTCGCTGTGGACGGAGTGCCGCTCGTCGGGGAGGAAGCGCGCGAGCGTGCCCACCGGGGCGCGGACCTCGTCGCCGCCTGCTCGGAGGACGACCTCGCCCTCGACGACGACGAGCCAGGCGTGCTCCTTTACCTGGTGGTCGCCGAGGGCCTGGCCCGGCTCGAGGCCGACCAGGACGGCGCGAGCTTCGTCGTCGCTGCGAAGCACCACCGGGGAGCGGCTCCCGCCGGGCGTCTCGATCTCGACGAGCTTCCAGGCCTCCATCGGGAGGGGAGTCTAGCCGTGGTCTCGGCCCGGTTCCGGCAACTAGACTCCGCGGCCGTGGGCCTCGAGGTCGTGCAGCTTCCCCTGGGCGCGTTCCAGTCCAACTGCTACGTCGTACGGCGGCCGCGAAGCCACCAGGCCGTTGTCGTCGACCCGGGTTGGCCCGGCGAGACGCCGCGTATCGAGGCCGCTCTCGGAGGCGCGAGCTGCGCCGGAATCCTCGTCACCCACGGCGATCTGGATCACGTCGCCGGTGTCGCTGAGCTCGCCGAGGCGACGGGCGCGCCCGTCCACGTCGCCGAGGCCGAGCGGCACCGCCTCGAGCGGCCGAACGCGTTCCTGCCCACCGGTATCGACGTCTCCGTCCGGGCGCACGTTCCCGAGGTCCTGCTCGCGGGCGACGAGCTGCTTTCGCTCGCAGGCATCGAGTTCCAGACGCTGCGCGTACCGGGCCACACGGCCGGTCACCTCGCGTTCGCGGCCGACGGCTGCCTCTTCTCGGGCGACGTCCTCTTCGCCGGGTCGGTCGGTCGTACCGACCGGCCGGGAAACAGCTGGGAGGCGCTCGTGGAGTCGATCCGGATGCTCGTCGACCGGCTGCCCGCGGAGACCGTGGTCTATCCGGGCCACGGTCCCGAGACGACGCTCGGCCGCGAAGTGGCGACGAACCCGTTCCTCGCCGAGCTGCGGGCGCCCGCGCGGTGAAGATCGGCGCGCCGCGCGGCACGCTCGACGTCCTCCCGGCGGACGAGCCTCGCCGGGGAGCCGTTCTGGCGGCCTCCGAGGACGTGGCCGAGCTCTACGCGTACGGCCGTATCGTGACGCCGACCTTCGAGCACACCGAGCTCTTCGCCCGCACGTCGGGCGCAGGCTCGGACGTCGTCCAGAAGGAGATGTACACGTTCGAGGACCGGAGCGGCCGCTCGCTGACCCTGCGGCCCGAGGGGACCGCACCGGTCGCGCGCGCCTACGTCGAGCACGGCCTGCACCGGGAGCCGCAGCCGGTGAAGACGTTCTACATCGGCCCGATGTACCGCTACTCGCGTCCCGCCAAGGGCCGCTACAGGGAGTTCTGGCAGATCGGCTTCGAGGCCATGGGCTCCGACGACCCGGCCCTCGACGCCGAGCTGATCCAGCTCTTCACGGAGATCGAGCGCCGCGCGGCCGTCCACCACACCCGCCTGGAGCTCAACTCGATCGGCGACCGGGAGTGCCGGCCGGCGTACGTCGAGCGGCTGCGGGCGTTCCTCGCCGAGCGCCGCGCCGACCTCGACGACGAGACGAGGACGCGGGCGGACGTCAGCCCTCTCCGCGTGTTCGACACAGGCAGTGAGCACGCGCGACGCGTGCTCGCCGACGCGCCCACGATCGGGGACTCCCTGTGCGGTGCCTGCCGTGAGCACTTCGCCGTCGTCCGCGGGCAGCTCGACGCCTACGGCATCGAGTACGAGCTCGTCCCGACGCTCGTCCGCGGGCTGGACTACTACACGCGCACGGTGTTCGAGTTCGTGAACGACGACCTCGGCTCGGCGCAGTCATCGATCTGCGCCGGCGGCCGCTACGACTACCTGATCGAGGAGATCGGCGGCGCCCCCACCCCCGGCGTCGGCTGGGCGGCGGGCGTCGAGCGGGTGAGCATGTCGGGTGCTCGCGAGCCCGAGGAGCGTGGCCTCGACGTCTTCGTCGTCTGCGACGAGCAGGCTGACCGCCCGCGCGTCCTCGCGCAGGTCGCCGAGCTGCGGAGGACCGGGCTCCGGTGCGACGTCGACTACGCCGGTCGCTCGCTGAAGGGCCAGATGACTCAGGCCGGAAGGTCGAAAGCGGAGCGGGTCGTACGGGTGATCGGCGAGCGAGCGTCCGTTCGCGCCGGCGGTGCCGACGTCGGCGACGAGTTTCCCGCCACCGAGATCGCCTCCTTCCTCTTGGGGCACCCCGGCCCACCACCCGCTTCCGAGCCTAACGCCAAAACCCGCGCGCATGGTGCGCGGGATGTATCGAAAGAGGAGCAAATCCCGTGAGCTGGCGCGATCTCATGTGCGGCGACGTGCGCACCGACCACGTCGGCGAGCGGCTCGCGCTGGCGGGCTGGGCCGACGCTCGGCGCGACCACGGCGGGCTCGTGTTCGTCGACCTCCGCGACTCGAGCGGGATCTGCCAGGTCGTCGTCAACCCTGAGCGCGCGCCCGACGCGCACCGGGTCGCGCACGCAGTCCGCAACGAGTTCGTGCTCCGCGCCGAGGGCGAGGTCGTGCGCCGGGCGCCGGAGAACGTGAATCCCGACCTTCCGACCGGCGAGGTGGAGCTCCAGGTCGACCGGCTCGAGATCCTCTCGAGCTGCCCGCCGCTTCCCTTTCAGCTCGACGAGGAGGGGGTGGACGAGACGCTCCGGATCCGCTACCGCTGGCTCGACCTGCGCCGGGAGCGGCTGCAGCGCAACATCCGGATGCGCGCCCAGATGATCTCCGTCATCCGGCGGGAGATGGACGCCGCGGGTTTCGTCGAGATCGAGACGCCGATCATGGCGAAGCCCACGCCCGAGGGCGCCCGGGACTTCCTCGTCCCGACCCGCCTGCAGCCGGGCCGCTTCTTCGCGCTGCCGCAGTCGCCGCAGATCTACAAGCAGCTGCTCGTCATCTCCGGCTTCGAGCGCTACTACCAGATCGCCCGCTGCTTCCGGGACGAGGACCTCCGCGCCGACCGCGTCCAGGAGATCACGCAGCTCGATCTCGAGACGGCGTTCCCCGACCGCGAGGAGATCTTCGGCCTCATGGAGATCGTCTTCGGAGCCGTGTGGCGCGAGTGCATCGGCGTCGAGCTCGAGTCGCCCTTTCCGCGGCTGACCTTCGCCGAGGCGATGCGCCGCTACGGAACGGATAAGCCCGACCTGCGCCTCGGCCTCGAGATCGAGGAGGCGACCGAGGCGACCCGCGGCTCGCAGTTCGGCGTCTTCGCGAACGCGGACTGCGTCCGCTTCCTGCGCGTCCCGCAGGTGTTCTCGCGGGCGGAGCTCGAGCGCCTCGAGGCCCTCGCGAAGGAGTGGGGAGGAAAGGGGCTCGCGTACCTGGTCTTCGCGGAGGACGGGGAGGTCCGGTCGCCGATCGCGAAGTTCCTCTCGGAGGACGAGCTGGCGCGCTTCCGGTCGGAGCCCGGCACGACCGTGTTCTTCGGCGCCGACCGGCCCGCGATCGTCGAGCGCGTGCTCGGGAGCCTTCGCCTCCACCTCGGACGGCAGCTCGGCCTCGTCGACCAGACGCTCTGGCGCCCCGTCTGGATCGTCGACTTCCCGATGTTCGACTGGGACGAGGACGAGGGCACCTGGAAGGCGAACCACCATCCGTTCACCGCCCCGACTCCGGAGTCGGAGGCCCTGCTCGACGACGACCCGGGCGCGGCGATCGCGCAGGCGTACGACCTCGTCGTGAACGGCGTCGAGCTCGGGAGCGGCTCGATCCGGATCCACAGGCCGGCGCTCCAGGCAAAGGTGTTCGACGTGCTCCGCATCGCCGCCGAGGAGCAGCGTTCGCGCTTCGGCTTCCTGCTCGACGCCCTCGCGATGGGCGCGCCGCCGCACGGCGGCTTCGCACCGGGCATGGATCGCACGATCATGCTCCTCGCCGGGGAGCCGAACCTCCGCGACGTGATCGCCTTCCCGAAGAACCAGGCGGGCGTCGACCCCATGAGCGGCGCCCCGTCGGAGGTGCCGCGGGAACAGCTCGAGGAGCTCGGAATCACGGTCCGCGTCGAGCCGGGCTAAGGAGCCCCGGTAGTCCAGCCGATGAGGGAAGGCATACTTGTGTCGATCCCGCGGCCGTAACGCGGAGGGGAGGCGTAGCGAACATGTCCACTCAGGAACCAGGTCGGGCCCAGCCGGGGCTGACCCCGCTGCCGAGGCTCGAGGACCTGCCGGCCGCGACCGACGGGTACGACCGCGCCAAGGTGCAGGAGGCCTTCGACGCCTTCCGCAGGCACGTCACCTCTCTCCAGGCGAACCTCCGGGTGCTCCAGGCGGCGCCCAAGAGCGCCATCGCCGAGCCCTCCGGCCACGCGGTGCGCATGGACGCGCTTCACCTGGTCCGGGCCGCCGCCGAGTTCGCCGACACGATCGAGCGCGACGCGCAGGAAGCAGCCGCCAAGCAGGTGGGTCGCGCCGAGCAGGAGATCCGCGAGAAGCAGATGGAGCTCCAGCAGCAGGAGGCCGAGATCGCGCGCATCCGCCAGGAGACCGAGCGCCAGCGGACGGAGATCCTGAGCGCGTCTCGCAAGGAGGCGCGCGAGATCCTCACGAAGGCGAACCGCGACTCGACCGCCGAGCTCCGCGAGGCGGAGTCGCGGGGCAACCGGCTCACCGAGCAGGCCCGCCACCAGGCGACCGAGCTGACGAACGCCGCCCGGGCCGAGGTCGAGCAGACGCTCGAGTGGGCGCGCGCGCAGGCCGACGTCATCGTCCAGCGGGCACGCATGGGCGCGGAGCAGCTCCTCTCCGCCGCGGGACACGGCGACCCGGCCGTCCACGAGGCGGTCGACGCGATCGTGCGGGCCGCGGAGGCAACCGTCGAGTCGCAGCGGGGGCCGCAGGTCTCGGGGCCCGCGAGCGCCCCGCGACCCGCAGCCGAGCCCCCTCCGGTCGCCCCGGAGCCGCCGCCCGTGGCCGCCGAGCCGGACGCCGGCCCCGAATCGCTCGCCGAGGCGACGCCGCCGCCCTCGGCGGCGTTCCCCGAGCACCCGGCGCCGGAGTTGCGCACGGCCGGCGGGCCCGAGGAGGGGGCGCCGGACCAGGACCCCGAGCCGGATCGCGCGGACGAGGACGAGCGCCCGGGCGCCTCGTAGACGAGGTGCGGGCGCCGGAGCGTGCCTGACAGGCGATCGATCTTCCGCCTTCTCGCGCTCGCGGGCTTCCTCCTCACCGTCGCGCTCGCCCTCTGGCTCGCCGAGGTGCGGCCGCTCGTCGTGATCGTCGTCATGGCACTCGCGCTGGGCGTGGCCTGGGCAGTGGAATGGCTCTCGTGGCGCCAGGAAGTCTCGCGTTCCGGGGGCGAGGGGCCTCAGCCGGCCGAGGAGCCCGCTCCCGTCGCGCCCGAGCCCGCGCCGTCGCCGCCCGCCTTCTCGCCCCCGGAGCCTCCGGCGGCCGAGCCGGCCGCCTCGAACGAGCCGGTCGCCCCCGAGCCGCCTCCGTCGCCGCCGGCGCCCGAGCCGGCGCCCCTGCCGCAGCGTCCCCCGCTCCGACCCGTTCCGACTCCCGAGCCGGAGCCCGCGCCGCCGCCGGCGCCCGAGCCGATGCCCGTGCCGCCCGCGGCGCGCTCCGGCGTCGTCGACCTCCGCACCCGGGTGACCGCCGCGCCGCGACGGTGGAATCTCTGGGATCTCGAACGGCGCGCGCGCGACGAGCAGCAGCGCGATCCGGGGCGGTACGAGGAGTGGTCGTACCTCTTCGTCCACCTGCGCCAGTTCGCGACGCCGGACGGGTTCCTGCCGACCGAGTTCGACGGGCTCGTGCGCGAGTCGTTCGGCGAGCTC
>JAICGP010000054.1 GCA_025923055.1 Thermoleophilia bacterium | reverse complement strand
GCGGCGCGGCATGGTCGGCTGGGACGTGTCGGTGCTGCAGTTCCTCCTCCTGCGCTCGCGCTCGTCGAGTGGCTCCATCGACGGCGCCTTCGGTCCTGCGACGCGTGCGGCGACGATGCGCTTCCAGCGCCGGGCCGGCCTCCCGGCGGACGGGATCGTCGGGCCGCGGACGCGCCGCGCCCTCTGGGCGGCCAGCCCGGCGGCGGTCCGTCACCGCCTCAACGGCTGGTCGCGCCGCTACGGCGTCTCGCCGCCGCTCGTCCGCTCCCTCGCCTGGGTGGAGTCCGGCCACCAGCCCCATGCGGTCTCGAGCGCCGGCGCACGGGGCGTCATGCAGGTCCTGCCGGCGACGCGGCGCTACGTCGAGCGAGTCCTCATCGGCCGGCGCCTGCCGCGGACGGTCGGCGGCAACATCCACGCCGGAGTCGCCTACCTCGCCCGGCAGTTGCGAACCTTCCGGCCCAACGTCCGCCGCGGTGTCGGCGCCTACTACCAGGGCCCGGCCGCTGTGCGGCGCCACGGCCTCTACCCCGAGACCCGGCGCTACGTCCGCAACGTCCTCTCCTTGCGCCGGGCGATCTAGTTGTCGTGACCACAGAGGTGTGCGACAGCTAGCCCACGGCGAACGTGACCGTGAGCGTCGCTGACACCTCCTGCACGCCCGGCTGCACGGAGACGTCCGCGGCCGCCGCCTCGGCGACCGCGAGGTCGCGCCCACCGCCGCCCTCGACGATCGCAACCGGGTCCCCGAGGCCGAAGCCCGCATGCTCGGCGATCGCCTCGGCGCGGGCGCGGGCGTCCTCGAATGCCGCCTCGACCGCGGCCGCGTACTGGGCGCGTCCGTCGGAGACGGTGAGCGTCGGGCCGTAGACCTGGTTCGCGCCCGCGGCAACGGCCGCGTCGACCGTGGCGCCCGCGCGCTCGAGGGAGCGGATCGTCGCCCGCACGGTGTTGGAAGCCTCGTAGCCCGTGACGGTTCTGCCGTCGTCGCTCGTGCGCGGGTAGACGGAGACCTGCTCCGTGCGCAGGTCGTCCTCCTCGATGCCTGCGTCCCGGAGGGCGGCGACGACGCCCTCCATCGTCTCCGAGTTGGCCGAGAGGGCCGCGGCGGCGCTCTCGCCGCTCGTCTGGACGCCGAACGACCACTCGGCGACGTCGGGAACGGCCTCGGCGGAGCCCGTGCCGACGACGGTGATGCCCTCCGCGGGCACCTGGACGGCCGCCGAGAGCGCCACCGGCGAGGCCGAGGCCGCGAGCACCCCGCGATCGAGACCGCCCTCGGCCCGGCTCCCGCCGGCCTCGTCGTCGCCGGCGCACCCTGCCGCGAGCATCCCCAGGACGACCGTCACGACCGCAAGTCCGCTCCGCCTCATCGCTCCTCCGATCTCGGTTTCCCGGTTTGACCGGACGCGTGGCGCGGAAGTTCCTGGAAGTATGGTTTCGCGCGTGCATCGCCCCCTGAGCCGGGCGGCGGCGCTCGCAGGCGCCCTCGCGCTCGCGGCCTGCGGCGGCGGCGACACGTCCGAGGACGGAGCGCCCACGCTGCCCCCGGACCTCGCCCAGGCTCTCGCTCGCGCGAGCGACGACGTGGCGGAAAGCGTCGAGGCGGGAGACCGCTGCGTCGCCGCCGGAGAGCTCGCGGAGCTACGCGATGCCGCGGTCGTCGCCGTCGACGAAGGCCGCGTCCCGGGTGAGCTCGCCGAGCCGCTCCTTGCCGCCGTCGAGCGCCTGGAGAGCCAGGTCGAGTGCGTCGAGGTCGAGGAACCGGCCGAGGAGGGCGAGGACGAGCCTCCGCCCGGCAAGCGAAAGGGCAAGGGAAAGGACAAGGACAAGGAGAAGGGAAAGGGCAACGGGGAGAACGGCGACGAGGGCGACGAAGGCGACGAGGCCGGGTCCACGGAGGAGACGACCCCCACGGAGACCGAGGGCGAGGGCCGGTGAGCGTCGCGGCACTCGCCGGCGGGCGCTACCTCCTCGAGCGGGAGCTCGGCCGCGGCGGCATGGCGACCGTGCACCTGGCCCGCGACGCGGAGCTGGACCGCCCCGTCGCGGTCAAGGTCCTCGCGCTCCACCTCGCCGACGACGAGGGCCTCCGCCGCCGGTTCCTCCGCGAGGCGCAGCTGGCCGCCCGTCTCGCCCACCCCAACGTCGTGCGCATCTTCGACGCCGGCGAGGACGACGGCAGGCCGTTCATCGTCATGGAGTACGTCCCCGGTGTGACGCTGGCCGACGAGCTCGCGAGGGCGAGGAAGCTTGCTCCGGCTGCGACGGTCGACCTCGCGCTCCAGGCCTGCGCCGGCCTCGAGGACGCCCATCGGGCGGGGCTCGTGCACCGGGACGTGAAGCCCGGGAACCTCCTCCTGCGAGAGGACGGAGTGCTCAAGGTCGCCGACTTCGGGATCGCCCGGGCGGCCGAGACGACGCAGCTCACCCAGGTCGGCAGCGTCCTCGGCACGGCGGCGTACCTCTCGCCGGAGCAGGCGGCCGGCGAGCGCGTGACGGCGGCAGCCGACATCTACTCGCTCGGCGTCGTCCTCTACGAGCTCCTCACCGGCCGGACGCCGTACTCCTTCGAGACGCTGGCCGAGCTCCTCGTGAAGCAGCGTGAGGCGCCCGTGCCTCCGGTCGGGGAGCACGAGCCCGACGTGCCGGAGGCGCTCGAGGCGGCCGTCATGCGCTGCCTCGCGAGGAACCCTGCATACCGGCCGGCCTCGGCCGCGCAGCTGGCGCACGAGCTCGCCGCCGCCTCGCCCGAGGCGCCGACCGTTCCCCTCCCCCAGGCCACCGGCGTGCGCGCCACGGATGTCGCGACGCAGCCGCTCGCCCCGTCGCCCCCGCATGCAGTCGGGCGCACGCCGCGCCGCAGGCTCGCCGCCGCGGCCGCCGTGGGGCTCGTCCTGCTCGCGCTTGCCGGGGCGGGGCTCGTCTGGGCCGTCGCCGGGGACGAAGACGGCTCACCCGCGGGAGAGGAGCAGCCGCCGGTCGAGCCGGTGCCCTCTTCCGACGACCCGGCGACGCAGGCGCGCAACCTCGCCGACTGGCTCCGCGAGCGCTCCGGCTAGCGGGCGCCGATCCCGGCATACTCTGCTCCCCCGCTCAGGGCGGTCCCTTGCGGCGCGTCCGCCGCGCGCCGTATTTTCGTGCCGGATGTCACGCCACGCCGATCCGTTCCTCGACTTCGACGACGCCCTCGACTGGTGGGACGAGCCGCCGGCGCGCGAGGAGGCTGCACCTCCCGTACGCGCCAGGCCGGGACGGCGGCGCCGTCCGCCGCCGCGGACGCTCGCGGGCGACCTCGCCCGCCTGCGCGCCGCGCTCGCCCCGCACGCCCGCCTGCTCGCGGCCGGCGCGCTCGTCGCGCTCGTCGGCGTCGCCGTCCTCCTCTGGCGGGAAGCCGGCGCCCCGGAGCCCGCCCCCGAACGGCGGGTCTCGGAGCGGCCGGCGGTCGCCCGGCCGGGGAACCAGGCGGAGGCTCCTTCCCTCCCGGAGTCGGCGCGCCTCCTACGCGCTGGCCGGCGAGGCGCGGACGTCCGCGACCTCCAGCACGCGCTGGCCTCCCTCGGCTACTACGAGCAGGCCGCCGACGGGGCCTTCGGCGAGGGGACCGCCGCGGCCGTCGGCGCCTTCCAGTCGGCCAGCGGGCTCCTGGCAGACGGCATCGTCGGCGCGACCACCGCGGCCGCCCTGCGAGACGCGGTCGCCGCACGCGCAGCGGTGGACGCGGGCTCGGCGGAGGAGGGCCTCCGGGCTGCGGCCGCCGCCGGCCGGCTCGACGAGGAGGCTGCGGCGCGCCACCGCGAGACCTTGGCGGGGGCGCAGGCCGCGCTCGCCGAGCTGTCTCCGGGCCGCGGCGCCGTCGTCGCGGCGGTCCTGCGAAGCGTTGCCGTCCACGCGGACGCCTACGACGGCCCGCGCGCGCTGACGCTCTTCGGCATGCTCGAGGCGAACGTCGGCCATCTCCGCGAGTCCCCCCTCCGCGACCCGCCCGGAGAGATCGTCGCCGACGACGGGATCGTCTACCGCTTCCAGGCGGGCCAGGGCTTCCAGTTCCACCCGCTGGGCAGCTTCGCCCGTCTCAACAGCCTCGTCGGCAGGGAACGGAGCGAGCAGGCCGGCGAGCTCGCGCGGGCGCTCGTCGAGCGGGGAGTCCCGGTCGGCAACGGGCTCCTGTGGGAGTACTACTTCCCGTTCGGCGGGCCGTCCCGCTGGAGCTCCGGCTTCGCGCAGGCGATCGGCGCCCAGTCGCTCGCGCGCGCCGGCGAGCTGCTCGACGATCCCGAGCTCCTCGGAAGCGCCCGCGCCGCCTACCGCCTCATCCCGCGGGAGCTCTCGCTCGACCTGCCGCACGGCGCGTGGATCCAGGAGTACAGCCACTCGGACATGCCCATCCTCAACGCGCACCTCCAGTCCATCGTCTCGCTCACCGCGTACGTGCAGATCACCGGCGACGGGCGCGCCCGCGCTCTCGTGGACAACATGGCTGCCGCGGCCAGGAGCGTCCTGCACCGCTTCGACACCGGCTGCTGGTCCCGCTACTCGCTGGACGGCTCGCCCGCCAACGCGCACTACCACGCCTACCACATCGAGCTGCTCGGGCACCTCGCCCGGATCCGCGACGAGCCGATCTGGGGCGAGACGGCGCGCCGCTGGTCGGCCTACGAGGCCGCGGGCGGCTGCTGACCCGAATCGAGCAGCTCGCGCAGCCGCGATGCGTTCCGGACGGCGAAGCCCTCCCAGTCGTTGTTGAAGTAGGCGTAGACGTCGGCGCGCTCCCGCCAGCCCGCGAGGCGCTCGGCCCACTCCCGGAGCTCCCGCTCGGAGTAGTTGCCCCTGCGGCCGCGGCGCCCGTGGTGGAAGCGGACGAACGTCCAGTCCGCCGTCAGCTCGTGCGCCTGGAAGGGCCGCTTCGGCGTGTCGCCGACGACGAGCGCGGCGCAGTGCTCGCGGAGGAGCGCGTAGACGTCGCGCCGGAACCAGCTCTCGTGGCGGAACTCGAAGCAGTGCCGGCCGGGCGGCAGCCGCTCCAGGGCCGCCGCCAGGCGCTCGTCGTCGCGGTGGAAGTTCTCCGGGAGCTGCCAGAGCACCGGTCCGAGCTTCGGCGAGCGGACGAGCGGCTCGATGCAGGCGTAGAAGCGATCGAGCCCCTGGTCGAGGTCGCGCAGCCTCCTGACGTGCGTGAGGTAGCGGCTCGCCTTCACGGCGAAGAGGAAGCCGGCCGGCGTCTCGTCGACCCAGGCGGCGACCGTCTCGCGCCGGGGGAGCCGGTAGAAGGTCGCGTTCACCTCGACGGTGTCGAAGAGCTGCGCGTAGCGCTCGAGCCAGCGCCGCTGCGGGAGCCCCTCGGGATAGGCGCGGCCGCGCCAGTGCCCGTAGACCCACCCGGAGCAGCCGATGCGCAGCGCGCGCATAGGCTCTCTTACCCAGGAGCGTCGACCTCCGGTCGCCGCCGCAAGGTGAGCAGGTAGACGAACGGCGCGGAGAAGAGGACGAGGAGGAGGGCCGGGAAAGCGGCCTTCGAGTACGAGGCGACCGTCGTCGCCGTCCAGACCTGTGTCGCAAGCGTCTCGAAGCCGATCGGCGCGAGCAGGAGCGTCGCAGGCAGCTCCTTCATGGTCGAGAGGAAGACGAGGGCTGCGCCGGCCAGAAGTCCGGGCGCCACGAGCGGCGCCGTCACCGAGGCGAACGCGCGCGGCGGCGTCTTCCCCAGACCGCGCGCGGCCTCCTCGAGGCGCGGATCGACCCGGAGAAGAGCCGAATGGGCGCCGGCGACGGCCTGTGGGAAGAAGCGCACGACGTAGGCGAAAACCAGCAGCGCCAGCGTCTGGTAGGCGAAGCCGGCGTAGTTCGCGGCGAAGAAGACGAGCGAGAGCGCGATCACGATCCCGGGAAGCGCGTTCGAGGAATACGAGAGCCGCTCGAGCGCGCGCGACCAGCCGGCCGGGTAGCGCACGGCGAGGAGCGCGACCGGGAGGGCGGCGGCGACCGCGGCGCCGGCGGCGAGCCCCGAGGCGACCACCGAGTTGAGCGCGGCGCCCCAGACGTCGCCCAGCCCGCGCTCCAGTGCGACGGAGCGCTCGAGCCAGTAGCCGATCACCGCGAGCGGCAAGAGGAGCGCGAAGCCGACGACGCCGCCGCAGAACGCGAGCGCCGGCCAGCGCCAGCGGCCGAGACGGACGCGCTGGCCCGCGCGCGCCGCTCCCGGCGAGGGCCGGTGGTAGCGCGCCCGCCCGCGCCAGTACGCCTCCAGGAGGAGCACGACCAGCGTCAGCACGACGAGGACGAGCGAGAGGATCCCCGCCGGTGTCCGGTCGAAGAGCGAGCGGTACTGGAGGAAAATCGCCCGGGTCAGGGAGCTGTACTGCATGAGGGAGACCGCGCCGAAGTCGGAGAGCGTGTAGAGCGCGACGAGGAGCGCGCCAGCGCCGAGCGACGGCCGCAGCACGGGCAGCGTCACGAGCCGAAAGGTCTGCGCGCGCGAGCGCCCCAGGCCCCGCGAGGCCTCCTCGAGCGCGGGGTCGAGCTCCCGGAGCGCCGCGACGACGAGGAGGTAGACGTACGGATACGTCGAGATCGTGAGCGCGAGCACGGCGCCGCCGAGGCCGTAGATCTCGGGCACGCGCTCGATGCCGAACGGTCGCTCGAGCACCTGCTGGAGGAAGCCGCGGGGCCCGAAGGCCGCGAGCAGCACGAGCGCCGCCACGTAGCTCGGGATCACGAGCGGCAGCGCGGCGGCCACCGCCCAGAAGCGGTGGCCCGGCAGGTCGGTGCGGGCGACCAGCCAGGCGAGGGGCACGCCCACGACGAGGGCCGCACAGGTGACGGCCACGACGAGGACCGCCGTGTTGCCGACGAGCTCAAGGATGCGGTGGCGGCCGAGCACGCTCCACGCGTCCGACCCTCCCTCGGCCACGCGTAGGACGAGGTACGCGAGCGGAAGGCAGACGAGGGCGACGGCCGTGACGGCCGCCCCGACGAGCAGGAACGGCGGGCGTCGGCGGGCGCGAAGGGCGCCCGCCTTCGCTACCGCGCCGCGGATCACGTCGTGAAGCCGACCTCGTTCAGCAGCTGGAGCGTCCGCTCGAGCTCGGGCCCGAGGCGGTCGAGCTCGATCTCCGGACCCTGGAGCTCCTCGAGCTCGGGCAGGCCCTCGCGCGGCTCGACGCCCTCGAGGAGCGGAAACTCCGCCTCGGCGGCCGCCTCCGCATAGAAGCGCTGACCGTCCTCGGAGAGGAGGAAGTCGACGAGCGCCTCGGCCTCCGCCGGATGCTCGGCGCCGTCGAGAACCCCCACACCGGCGACGCTCACGAGCGCACCTGGGTCGTCGCCCGGGAAGAAGTGGTTCTCGATCGGGGCGTCGGGCTGCTCCTCCTGCACGACGTAAAGGTAGTAGTGGTTGACGAGGCCGGCCTCGACCTCGCCGGCCGCGGTGGCCTCGACGATCGGCACGTTCCCGTCGTAGATCTTCGGCTCGTTCGCGAGGATGCCCTCCAGCCACTCGCGCGTGACCTCGTCCCCTTGGATGAGGCGCATCACCGTCACGAACGCCTGGAAGGAGCCGTTCGTCGGGGAGATGCCGAGCTTCCCTTTCCACGCCGGCTCCGTGAGGTCGAACACCGACTCGGGGAGCTCGTCCGCGGCGACCAGCTCGGTGTTGTACGCAAGGACGCGCGCCCGCCCGGAGGTGCCGACCCAGTGGCCGTCCGGGTCGCGGAAGCGCTCCTCCACCCGCTCGAGCAGCTCGTCCGGCAGCTTCCCGAGAAGTCCCTGGCCCTCGACGGCCCCGAGGGCGCCCGGATCCTGGGCGAAGAAGACGTCGGCCGGGGAGTTCTCGCCCTCCTCGGCGAGCGTCGCCGCGAGCTCGGCGCTGTCGCCGTAGCGGACCTCGACGTCGATCCCGCTCTCGTCCTCGAACTGCTCGAGGAGCGGCCCGATCAGCTCCTCCTCGCGCCCCGAGTAGACGACGACGGTTCCGCCGCCGTTCCCGCCGCCGGCGGCGGAGGCGCCGTCGTCGGCGTCGTCTCCGGCGCAGGCGGCGGCCGTTCCGAGCAGCAGCGCGGCCGCCGCGGCGACAAGCACTCTCCCTGGCACTCTCACCCTCCTTGTAAGGTCAGCCTTACAACTCGATGCTGGGCGACCTTACCTGCGCCCGCGAGGAGGCGTCAAGCGAAAAGCGGCGGTGGACGGCGGGCTAGTGGAAGAGGGCGACGCGGCCCGCGTGCGGGCGGACGGCCACGCGCGCGCCGAGCGGGATCCACTCGTTCGAGGGGCGCTGCGAGCAGACGGTCGTGCCGTCTGCGAGGCGGACGCGGTAGAAGACGTCGTGGCCGCGGAACTCGCGGAGCACGACCTCGCCGTCTCCCGCCGGATCGACTGCGAGCTCGAGCAGCTCGGGCCGCACGAGCACGTCGACGTCCCCGGGCGGGTCCCCGTTCGGCGCGGGAAAGCGGCCGACGAGCGTCTCGACGAGCCCGCCGGCGAGCCGGCCGGGAAGCACGTTCGCGGCGCCGACGAACTCCGCCGCCCAGCGATTCGCCGGGCGGTAGTAGATCTCCTCGGGAGTGCCGGTCTGGACGATCGCGCCCTCGCGCATGAGCGCGACGCGGTCTGCGAGCGAGAAGGCCTCCTCCTGCTCGTGCGTGACGAGCAGCACCGTGACGCCGGTCGCCCGCAGGATCGCCGCGAGCTCGTCGCGCATGGAGGCTCGCAGGAGCGGATCGATGTTGCTCCACGGCTCGTCGAGGAGGACGACCGACGGCTCGGGAGCGAGCGCCCGCGCCAGGGCGACGCGCTGCTGCTGGCCGCCCGAGAGCTCGTGCGGGTAGCGGTCGCCGTGCGCCGAGAGGCCGACGAGATCGAGCGCCTCGCGCACGCGCGCCTCGCGTCGGCGCCGTCCTAGCCCGTAGCCCGCGTTCCCCGCCACCGTCAGGTGCGGGAAGAGCGCGTAGTCCTGGAAAACCATGCCGACGTGGCGGCGCTCGGGGGGGACCCAGGCTCCGCCCGCGACGACCCGCTCGCCGATGCGGACGACCCCCTCCTCAGGAGCCTCGAAGCCGGCGACGAGCCGGAGCAGCGTCGTCTTGCCGCAGCCGCTCGGGCCGAGCAGCGCCACGAACTCGCCCTTCCCGATCTCGACACTCGCCGCCTCGACTGCGCGGACGGCCCCGAAGCGCTTGGAGACGCTCTCGAGCCGGATCATCGTCGGCGTCATGTCAGGTGCACCTTACAGCAGTTCGGAGAGCGTCCGAACACGCGCCGGGGGTGCGCCGTCCCGCGCTTGTGCCCTACCAGCACAACGACCCCTTGAGTCGCACGCATCGCTCCCAGCGGCACGGAGGGCGCCGTTAGTCCCGGTGCGGGGCCTCAGCCGCGCTGCCCGGACTCGACGAGCTCCTTGAGGCGGGCGTGGTCGGCCTCGAGCTGCTTCTGGGCGTGACGCGTCACGAGCGGGGCGAAGATGCGGCCGACGCGCTTCGTGTAGACGGTCTCGACGACGGTCGTGAGCCGCGTTCCGTCCCCCGCCTCCTCCAACTCCTGCGTGCTCGTGGACTCGAACCCGTTGGCGACGATGCTCGTCCGCAGGCGGCGCGGCGGGTCGAGCTCCTCCAGCTCGGCCTCGAGCTCGACGCGCTGACCGTGGTCCTCGAAGACGTCGCGGTACCGGCTCCCGACCGCGGGCGGCCCCTCCGTGAGCGGCTCGCTCTCGACGAGGGCGCCCATCCACTCGAGGCGCCGTTCGGAGTCGGCGAGCCAGGCGAACACTGCCGCGGGCGGTGCGGCAATCTCCACCGTGTGCCGGTTCTCGTGCAGCGGCGGGCTCCCTACTCGGGCGGTGGATCGGCCGTGCGCCTCATCTCCTCCGCGGCCGCGCGTCCCTCCTCGTGAATGCGGCGCCGCATCGCCTCGAACTCGTCCACGGGAGGCGGCTCCTTCGCGCCCTCTTCGGCCGGCGCCGTCGCGGCCGGCCGTGGCGCGCGCGGGACCGGTGCGGGGTCCGCGGCGACCGTCTCCGCGCCCATGCCGGCCGCCTCGAAGTCGTCCTCGTTCCCGCCGGCCTCCTTCGCCTCGGCAAGCTTGCGGCGGAGGTCGGCGGCCCGCTCGTCGCCCGTCTGCACGGGCGGCGCGAGCCGTCGCCGTCGGCGGGCGAGCAGAGCGCCGACCGCGGCTCCGGCTGCGGCGGCGAGCGCGACTGCGGCGTTTCGTCTCACCGTCGTCACTCTCTCACGACACTCGCCCGGCGGGCAAGCGTGGAGCGGTCGCTATACTCGACCGGCTTCCTGCTCCGCCGGGCGCCGCTGATTCCCGAGCGGCGCGCGCAAGGCGGGGCCGTCTAGACCGAGGGAAGGAGCGACAGGGAACGATGAACCCGTACGAGATCATGCTGCTGCTCGACCCCGAGCTCGCCGACGAGCGCCAGAGCGAGATTCTCACGCGCGCACGCGAGCTCGTCGAGAGCCACGGAGGCGCCTGGCAGAGCCAGGACGTCTGGGGTCGCCGCAAGCTCGCCTTCGAGATCGACCACAAGGGCGAGGCGGTCTACTACCTCCTCCAGTTCGACGCGGACGCCGCGACGCTGGACGAGCTGACCCGCATCCTCAAGATCACCGACGGCGTCATGCGGCACCTGGCCGTGCGCCGGATCGAGGCGTCGGCGACCACGTCCCAGCGCGAGCGGCCGCCTCGGGAGGCAACGCGCGAGGCACCGGTCCGCGGCGCCGTCCCCGCCGGAGAGTAGAGTAGAACAAACGTTCGATCGAGGAGCTGATACGCCATGGCTGGAGACATCAACCGCGTCACGCTCGTAGGTCGCCTCACCCGCGACCCGGAGCTTCGTCACCTGCCGTCGGGCCAGCCCGTGCTGCAACTCGGGCTCGCGGTCAACGGACGACAGCGCGACGACGCGGGCAACTGGACGGACAAGCCGAACTTCTTCGACGTCAAGGTCTTCGGCAACCAGGCGGAGTCGCTCTCGCAGCACCTCGCCAAGGGACGCCGGATCGGCGTCGACGGGCGGCTCGACTGGTCCTCGTGGGAGACGGAGGGCCAGAAGCGCTCGAAGGTCGAGGTGATCGCCTTCCAGGTGCAGTTCCTCGACAGCCGCACCGACGGCGAGCAGGGCTCGTACATCCCGAGCGGGGACGTGGCGGCCGACCGCTCCGACTTCGCGCCCGCCGGCGCCGCCGCGGCCGACGACGACATCCCGTTCTAGAGCAGAGAGGTTCAGGAGCGACATGCCACCACAGGGGAAGCGACGCCGGACCTCGCCCTCGCCCGGCCCCGGGCGCCGGAAGAGCTGCTACTTCTGCCGCGAGAAGATCGACGAGGTCGACTACAAGAACTACAACCAGCTCCGGCGCTACATCTCGGAGAAGGGGAAGATCCGCTCGCGCCGGATCACGGGCGCTTGCCGCCGCCACCAGGATCAGATCGCGGTCGCCGTCAAGCGCGCCCGCGAGGTCGCCCTCCTCCCGTACGTCGACTCGCACCACGGGGGCCGCTGATGGACGTCATCCTGCTCCAGGACGTCGACAAGGTCGGGCTCAGAGGCGAGGTCGTGTCGGTGTCGCGCGGCTACATGCGCAACTACCTGAAGCCGCGGCGCCTGGCCGAGGAGGCGACGAGCGCCCGCGTCGCCGAGCTCGAGCGGCGGGAGGCGGAGCGGGCCCGGCACGAGGCGCGAACGGCGGAGCAGGCCGAGCAGATCGCCGAGACGCTCCGCAAGACGGTGCTCCGCTTCGAGGTCAACGCCGGCCCGCGCGGCACGCTCTTCGGCTCCGTCACGCCCACCGACATCACGGACGAGCTCTGGCGGGCCCGCAAGATCCGGGTCGACCGCCGCAAGATCGAGCTCGGCGACCCGATCAAGCGCATCGGCCGCTACGAGGTGCCGATCACCGTCTTCGAGGACGTCCGGGTCGACGTGAAGACGCTCGTCGTCCCGATCGGCGGCGAGCTGCCGCCCGAGGAGGAGCTGGAGCAGCTGGCGGCCGAGGAGGCCGCCGAGGCCGCCGCCCTCGCGGAGGCCCAGGCGGCGGCGACCGAGCCCGCCGAGTACCTCGACGAGACGGAGCCCGAGCCCGAGACCACAGAGGAAGAGCCGGCCGCCGAGGCAGCCGGTGTCGACGAGCAAGCTGCCGACGCCGAGGCGGCCGCGCCCGCCGAAGAGCGCTAGGGCCGCGGCTCAGACGCCGTCGGGGCTCTCGACGACCTCGTAGTGCACCGACCGCTCGTCGAAGCGGTCGAGGACGGCACGGGCCTCGTCCGGGACGACCGCCACCTCGTAGTCGTCGCCGGCGAAGCCGCGCACCGACTCCCACGACTCCCAGAGGGTCAACGTCGCGAACTCGGCGCCGCCCTCCGCGAGCTCGCGGCGGAAGAGGTACGTGCCGCGGCAGCCCGCGTGGCTCCGGACCGCCGGAAACACGGTCGCGCGCAGCAGCGACTCGTAGGCCGCCGTGCTCTCCTCGCTCGCCGTCCATCCTCGCCACCAGCGCGCGATCATGCCCCTGAGAACGACACGGCAAGCCGCTCGCTTCCCGAGGGAAGAAAGCGGCGGGCTGGCGCGTCGGGTGGTCAGCGGCACAGCACGGGGGTTGCGGCTCAGCCCCCAGGCCCTCCTCGGAAGCGGGGCGCCGATGCGGCAGCGGCGCCCCGCGACCTCCGGACCGGCCGTCAGGCGGCGGCGAGGTCGGAGAACTTCGCGTAGCGCTTGAGGAACGAGAGCTTCACCGTGTCCGTGGGCCCGTTCCGGTGCTTGGCGACGATCACCTCGGCGAGGCCCTGCTGCTCGGATTCCTCGGCGTTGTAGTACTCGTCCCGGTAGATGAACATGACGATGTCGGCGTCCTGCTCGATCGAGCCGCTCTCGCGCAGGTCGGAGAGGATGGGCCGCTTGTCGTGCCGCTGCTCGACGGCGCGGGAGAGCTGCGAGAGCGCGATGATGGGGACGTCGAGATCGCGCGCGAGCACCTTGAGCGAGCGCGAGATCTGCGAGACCTCCTGCACGCGGTTCTCCGCAGTCATGCCCGAGGTCATGAGCTGGAGGTAGTCGACGATGATGAGGCCGAGATCGGGGTGCTTGCTCTTGAGCCGGCGGGCCTTCGAGCGGATCTCCATCATCGTGATCGAGCCCGTGTCGTCGACGTAGATCGGCGCCTTCGCGAGCTTGTCGCAGGCGGCGGTGAGGCGCGGCCAGTCGTCCGCGGAGAGCTTGCCTGTGCGCAGGCGCTGCGACTCGACCTTCGCCTCGCTGCACATGAGGCGCTGGGTCACCTCCGACTTCGACATCTCGAGCGTGAAGAGCGCCACGGGGATCCCACGCCGAACCGCGAGGTTGGCCGCCACGCCCAGGCCGAGCGCCGACTTGCCCATGCTCGGCCGCGCGGCCATGACGATGAGGTTCCCCTCCTGGAAGCCGGACGTGATGCGGTCGAGGTCGCGGAACCCCGACGGGATGCCCGTCACGTCGGCGCCGGACTCGTAGAGCTGCGTGATGCGCTCGAAGCTCTCCTTCAGGAGCGCCTCGATGTGGCTGAACTCCGAGGTCGCCTTCTCCTGCGAGAGGTCGAAGAGGACCTGCTCCGCTCGATCGACGAGCTCGGCCGTCTCGCCGGGGCGCTCCCACCCGAGCCGGGCGATCTCGCCGCCTGCCCGGATGAGCCCCCGCAGGGTGGCGCTCTCCTTGACGATCTGCGCGTAGTGGCCGGCGTTCGCGCTCGCGGGGACGAGCGCGGCGAGCT
>JAICGP010000053.1 GCA_025923055.1 Thermoleophilia bacterium | reverse complement strand
CTTCCGGGGTCGGATCCCGTGGTCAGTTCTGACCACGGGAGCGGCTCAGAGGAGGTCGTGCTCGAACGCGAACGCGCTGGCCGCCGTGCGGGACGACACCCCGAGCGCGGAGAAGATGTTCTGGACGTGCCGGGCGACGGTATGCTCGCTGATGACGAGCGACTCGGCGATCTCCCGGTTGCTCCTGCCCGCGGAGACGAGGCGGAGCACCTCGATCTGGCGCGGCGTGAGCCCGTACGTCGCGCGGGCGGAGGGCCCGGAGGCGTCGAGCCGCGAGAGATCGGGCTCCGCGCCTAGCTCGGCATACAGCCGGCGGGCGGCCTCCAGCTCGAGCGCGGCGGCGTCGTCGTCGCCGAGCGCGCGGAAGGCCTCCGCGACGAGCTCGCGCGCCCGGGCCGCGTCGTACGGCGCGCCGAGGTCGTGCCAGGTCTCTCCGGCCTGCCGGAGGGAAGCAAGCGCGGAACGCGGCTCGCCGGCCGCAAGCTCCGTAGCGCCGCGGGCCTGCGCGACGAGGGCGTCGAGGAGTGCGCTCTCGTACCGTCCTGCGAGCCGCTCGAGCTCCTCGCAGCTCGCCAGTGCCTGCTCGACGTCGCCTGCCGCCAGCATGATCTCGACGGACGCCGGCAGGAGGTTCGCGCGCCGGAGCGGCTGGACGGCCTCGCTCACGGCGCGGCCGATCGTCGCGACCGCTGCGTCCCGCCGTCCCTGGGCGAGTCGCAGGAGCGCCATGCCCGGCTGCGGCTCCCAGCCGAACCGGCTCGCCTCGCGGTAAGCGTCCTCGGCCTCGGCGAACTCGCCTCGCAGGCGATGAAGCTCGCCCTGGCGGTAGAAGGCCTGGGCGGCCGCGGCCCGGTTGAAGCCCCGGGCCAGGCGTTCCCCGGCGCGCCGTGCCTCGTCCAGGGCGTCACTCCAGGCGCCGTGGAGCTGCATGATCTCCGCCCGGTGCACGAGACAGCGGCCCGTGAAGGCGACGAGGTCGGGCTGTTGCTCGCACCAGCGGGTGAGGACCGCGGTCCACTCCTGCGCCCTCCGCACCTCGTATGCCTCCTGGCAGGCCAGGATCACGCCGCAATAGACGATGCCCGTCGCGATCGGAGGCACCTTCCCGCCAGCGACGGTCACCATCGCCTCGTCCAGGAGCGCGAGGCCCTCCTTGACGCGACCCGCCTTGATGAGCATGGACCCCTGCGCCTGAAGCGAGAGCGCGTGTCCCTCCGCATGGTCGAATCGCTTGGCCATGGCGGCCGCGTCGGCCGCGACGGCCGCCGCGGCCGCGAAGTCGCCGTTCGCCTCGTGCTGGAACACGAGCGGAATGAGCAGGTAGCCGCGCTCGACGGAGTCCTGCTCGCCGACGAGCTGGTGGGCGCGCCCGAGCCACCCGCCGGCCGGGCCTACCTCGCCGCGAAGCGCGTGGGTGATGCCGACCCAGAACGCGCACTTGACCGCCGGGAGGGTGTCGCCCGTCTCCAGATGCGCGTGATGGGCGCGCTCCAGGAAGCTCAGGTACTCGTCGTCCAGGCCGAGCATGTACGCGGACGTGGCGAGCAGCTCGAGATCCTCAGCGCCGAGCGGCTCCGCCCGGTCGGCCCGCCCCAGTGACTCGTAGGCCTCTCGCCAGGCCTGCCGTCCGTAGGCGGCACGGCCATTCTCGAGGTCGCTGCCCGTACCTTCGCCGGGGGCCCTCGGGTCGAGCCCGGATGTCCGCCGCTGCTCCATCGCGCTTCTCGACCCCCCGAGCGTACTGGCCCGCGTGGCCTCCGGTCGGCGTCAGCGCCAGTCGACGGCGACGAGCTCGATCGGCTCGTCGAAGCCTTTGAGCGCTTCCAGGCGGGGCTCGGAGAGCGAGAAGCGCGTGCCGCCGTCGAGGCTGTCGCGGCTGACGAGGATCTCGCCGCCCCCGGCGAGCGCGCCGATGCGCGCCGCCATGTGCACGCCCTGGCCCGCGTAGTCGGCGTCCTCCTTGTGGAACGCGCCGCCCGTGTGCATGCCGATTCGGACGTCGGGCGCGAGCGGCTCGTGCTCGTCGAGGGCGCGCTGGATCCCCGCGGCCGCCTCGACCGCCGCCACGGGGCTAAGGAACGCGGCGAAGTACCCGTCGCCCGTGTGCTTGATCACCTCGCCGCCGGCCTGCTCGATCAGCTCGCGCAGCTTCCGGTCGTGCCAGGTGAGGAGCTTGCGCCACTTCTCCTCGCCGAGCACCTCGACGAGCTTCGTCGAGTCGACTATGTCGGTGAACATGAACGTGCGCCGCGTGCGCGATTCGCCCAGGAGCTCGGACGCCCGCTGGAGGTCGAGCGCGGCGCCGAGCCGCTCGAACGTCGCCTTCGCCGCCGACAGCTCCTCCCGCGCGCCGTCCTCGTCGCCCTGGCCGCGGTAGACGAGCCCGAGGAGGAGGCGTGCCTGCGCCGTCTCATAGGGGGCGCCGACCCCGTCCCAGGTCTGGCGCGCGGCGCGGAGCGCGTTCTCGGCGCCCTCCCAGTCGTGCTCGGCGAGCCCGATCTGGCCTCGCGCAAGCTTCACGGCGCCCTCGAGCGACGGGGACCGGCGTTCGCCGAGGCGGTAGCGGTCGGCGATCCCCTCGAGCTCGTCCGCCGCCTCCCGCGCCCGTCGGATCTCGCCGGCCGCGAGGGCGATCTCGATCTGCGCCGGTAGACGGCGCGCGCGGGCGAGCGGGTCGAGCGACTCGCCGGCGAGAGCCCTCTTTATCGCGGTGGAGGCGGCATCGACCTTGCCCTGGGCGAGACGAAGGAGCGCGAGCCCCGGCTGCGGATCGCGGCCGAGGTCGCTCGCCTTCCGGTAGGACTCCTCGGCCGCCGAGAAGTCGCCGCGTCTCCGCCGGATCTCGCCGATCTCGTAGAAGCCGCCTGCGGTGACGAAGCGGTTGTACTCCTGGAGCTCGTCGCACGCCTGCACCGCCTGCTCCTCCGCCTGGGGCCACTCGCCGCGCAGGCGCAGGATCTCGGCGCGGTGGATGCGGCAGGCACCTGGGAAGCCCGTGACGTCCAGACGGTCGCACCAGCGGTTCGCCACATCCGTCCACTCGGCGGCCCGGCCGCAATCGCCCAGCGCCTGGCAGGAGTGGATCGTGACGCAATAGACGAGCCCGGTGGCCAGCGGCCTGAGCTCGCCGCCGACAGCGGCGGCGGTCGCCTCGTCGAGCAGGGCGAGCCCCTCCGTGACCTCGCCCTTGGAGACGAGAAGGGTCCCTTTGAAGACCAGCGCCATCGCCTCGAGGTTGCGGTCGCCGAAGCGAGCGCCGATGTCTTGGGCCCGGTCGAGCTCCCTGCTCGCGGTGTCCAGCTCGCCCATGTCGAGGAAAGACATGCCGTGCGCAAGCGCGAGGTATCCGTGCGCGATACCTTCGTCCTCGTTCGCGAGCAATCGCTCGGCGCGCGCGAGCCATCCGCCTGCCACCGACATCGCGGCCCGATTCGCGTGGTCGATCGCGACGTTGACGGCGAGCAGCGCGGCTCGCTGCGTGTCTCCAGCTTCGAGAGAGGCCGCATGGGCGCGCTCGCGCAGTCCGATCGCCTCGTCCAGACGGCCGGTCCACCACGCGGCCTCGGCGAGACCCTCGAGGTCCTCGGCCTCGAGCCGGCCGGCGGCGTCGGCGCTCTGGAGGAGCTCGTACGCCTCGCGCCAGGCATGCTTGCGTACGGCTTCCCGTCCGGCTGCGAGGGGGTCGTCCGCGACCTGTGTCACGACCCGGATTGTACTTCTAGCCGTGCTCGGCCCTCTCGGCGTCCTCCTTCGTCCGGTGCACGGTGCCGTCCGGGTGCTCCGGCGGGGAGTAGAGCGAGTACAGCTTCACGTCCCCCGAGCCTGTGTTGACGACGTTGTGCCAGACGCCCGCCGGCACGATGATCGCCCAGTCGTCCTCTACCTCGTGCGTCTCCCCGACGTCGTCCTCGCTGCGGCCGAGCTCGACGCGCGCGCTGCCCTGCTCGAGCCGCAGGAACTGGTCCAGGTGGGGATGCATCTCGCGCCCGATGTCCTCCCCGGGGGCGAGCCGCATGACGGTGAGCTGCGTGTGCTCGCCGGTGTAGAGCACGGTTCGAAACGTGTCGTTGTCGAGTGTCGCCCGCTCGACGTCGGCCACCCAGCCGATCATCGCCGCCCTCCTTTTGTCGGTTCCGGCCCAGCGTAGCCACGGCGCGCCAGCGGCGACCGGGTGGGCTCGGGCGGTTGCTAGCCTGAGGTGCTTCGCCTAAACCAAGGAAGGAGGTGAGCGCGTTGCTCGCACTCACCGACAACGCGGTTCAGGCCGTGAAGCACATCGTCGCCTCGACGGAGGGAAGCTCCGAGACGGGCGGTCTGCGGATGGTCGCGGAACGGACGGGCACGGACGTCAACTTCGCCCTCAGCGTCGTTCCGCTGCCCGCGGAGGACGATGCGGTCGTCGACGAGCAGGAGGCGCGGGTCTTCCTCGATCCCGAGGCGGCCACGCTCCTCGACGACAAGGTTCTCGACGCGGTGGTCGACCAGAACCGGATCTCGTTCGCAATCGCGGATCAGGCCGCGGCGTAGGCCGCGGAGGTAGCTGCGCGGAGAGGCGGCCGACTGCAAGCGGCGCCTCTCCGCGCCGGTTACGCCGCCAGCGCGACCACTCGGTGCAACCCGTCCGGCCCGAGGGGACGCCAGGTGTCGCCCGGGTCGTCGCTCTCGAGGAGGCGGCCGTCGCGGAGGCCCGCGACGAGGCGGCCGTCGGCCCACGCGAGCGCGTACGGCATCGCCTCGAGCGGACGGGGGAGGCCGAGGTCGAGCTCCTGCCACGGGCCGCCGCCGCTCCACCGCCAGAGGCCCGCGCGCGCCGGGCGGTCGCCGTGCGCCTCGAACGGCCCTGGAGCGGCCGAGACGTACCAGCGGTCCGGATCGGACGGGTGGACGGCGAGCGCCCACGTGTAGTGGCGGTCGCGGCCCTCGTCGGCCGGCTCCCAGGTCTCGCCGCCGTCCCGGCTCCACGCGGCGCCGCCCCCGGCGGCCTCGTACGCGCGCCCGGGCTCGGTCGGGTGCCAGGCGAGTGCGTGGACGTCGCGCTGCGCGCCGGGCCGGTGGTCGGCCCAGGTCTCGCCCCCGTCGGTCGTGCGCATGAGCCCGCCGAGCTCGATGCCGACGAGCACGAGGCCCGCGTCGTACGGGCTCGGCGCGATCCAGCGCACGTGGGAGGTCCACGGCCGCGGCGGGAAGCTCCAGGTCGGCGCGGAGGGCAGCTCGCGGAGCGCCGCGAGCTCGCGCCACGGCTCGCCGCCCCGGCGGACGTAGAGCGCGCTCGGCTCGCAGCCGGCGTAGAGAGCGCCGTCGGGGCCGTACGCTACCGAGAAGACGTCGGGCTCGGGAAGCCGCGCGTCCGCCCACGTGACGCCGCCGTCCTCCGTCTCCCAGACTCCGGCGCCTCGCGAGCCGGCCGCGATCCGATCCGGGCGGCGCGCGTCGACCACGACCGCGTGGAGGCCGGGCCGCTCGAGCAGGACCGCGGCGTCGCGGCCGTCGACGCCCAAGAGGGCCTCGCCGGTCGCGACGAGCAGCCGGGTCACCGGCCGGCGAGGAGCTCGGGGTAGCGCCCGGCGTCGAAGTCGCGGATGAAGCCGCCGAGCCCGTGCTCGAACTCGACGCCGCGGCCGTACGCGCGCCCGTAGCCGACGACGAGCACGCCGAGGTCCTCGAACGCCCGCTCGAGCACGCAGCCGCCGCCCTCCCAGGCGGTGCAGGCGGCGGGCAGCTCGTAGAGCGCGTCGGCGCCTCGCGAGAGCCGGATTCTGTTCACGCGGCGGAGCACCTCGTCGAGCGGGCTCGCCGGCCGCGCGAGCAGCGCCGGCCTCTCGGGCAGCGCCCGCCTCTCGGGTGCGAACTCGGTCACGGGAGCGAGTGTACGCAACCACCCGCCGCCTGGCGCGCGACGGGCTAGTCGTGGATCTGGACGTTCCCTCCGCTGAGCACGCCGGCCGCCGCGAAGCCGTTGTCGGTCGTGATCTTGAACGTGTCGCCGCCGGCACCGGGCTCGCCGAGGTCGTCGACGTCGACGACGTACGTCCTCTTCACGCCGTTCACGAGGGCCTCGCCGGAGAACGTCGCGTGTGTCGCCGTCCGGTTGAGGAGCTTCGCGTTCAGGCACTTGACCTCGTCACCGGTCGTGTGGTCGGTGACTCTGCACTGGCCCCTCACGCTCGTCCCGTCGCTCATGACGTTGAAGCCGAACGACACGATCCCGCCCGCGACATCGCCCAGGTAGCCGCCGCCCGTCGCGTGCCCGGCCGTGAGCACGATGCCGTCCGAGTCGAACAGCTCCACCACGGTCCCGACGCCCGTCCCTCCCTCGAAGAGCGTCAGGTTCACCGTCGTCTCGGCGGTTCCCGTATCCGAGAAGACCCCGAGAGGCGACGAGATCGTGGCCGTGTACGTCGTCCCGATGTCGATGCCGGCGTCGGCGAGGCTGCCTTCCTCCAGCTCGTTGCAGAACGTGGAGTTGCTCTGACTGAGGTGCTTCGCGCCGCTGATCTCGGTCAGGCCCGAGAGGATCGTGAACTCCGCCCGGAACTCGGTGACCTGCCCGTCCTCGATCGTGAACGTCCCGCTCTCGGTGAACGTCCCCGGAAACAACGGGCCGGTCGCGGCGCCGCTCACCTCGTAGCGCGCGGTCGAGACGCCGCCGTCGTTGCAGTCGAGCTCGATCACGCCGAAGAACGGCGGGTTCGCGCCGCCGGTCAGCATCTCGCCGTCGAGCGTCGGCCCGGTCTGGGCGGCGGCGGGCACAGCGGCGAGCAGGCAGACCGCGCCCAGGGCTGAAAGGACGATCGTTCGCAAGGGGACCTCCGGTGGGACGGCGACGACTTCTGTCAGCGATACCCTAAACCATTGGAAACGGGAACGAACGACGAGGGGCGGGGAGTGATCTCCCCGCCCCTCGCGTCGTCGGATTGGTCTGCCGGGCTACTGGTCGGCCCAGTAGGCCCCTGCGCCGACCATCGGCCACTCGCGCTCCGGATCCGCCCGGTAGAGCGGGCTCATCGCGAAGCTGACGAGCCGTGCCGTGCCGGCCTCGTTGAGGCCGTGCGCGACGAACGGCGCGCCCGGAGCCGTAGCCGACGTATCGCCGAACGCCCAGAGGCCGGCGAGCAGGATGTCGTCCATCGGCAGCAGTGCGTCCACCTGATACGTGTCGGGCACGGACGTGAACCAGATGGGCGGGTCCACGATCGCCGTATCGGCGGCCGGGTAGGAGCCCACGATCGGGCTCGTGGCGCCACCTTCGTTGATCCAGCGGATGATGCCGCTCGCACCGCGCTGGCCCGAGTGGAACCCAACGCTGAGGCCGGTGACCTGGCCGGCCGCCGTGAGGAAGTTCGCGCCGGCGTTCCCGGCACCGATGTAGCCGCCGCCGGCCGCGAAGAACGCGGTCAGGCGGTCGCGCGCGGTCGTGTTCGACGCGCTCGGCCAGTTGCCCGTGTTCCAGATCACGTCGTAGTTCACGAGCGGATCGGTGGGCGCCGAGTTGAGTGCACCCGTCGACATGAAGTCGACCGGGAACCCGAGGTTGCGCAGCGACCAGATGTCCTGGTTGACCCCGCTCGCGAGGGCGAGGATCCGCGGAACCCGGTCGATCGGGTCGGTCGCGCCCGGGAGGTCGTCGGACCGCACGCGGCGGAACGTGATCCCGTTGTTACGGCCCGCGGCGCCGAGGATCACCTTCGTGGCCGGGTCGGCCGCGAAGAGGATCGTGCCCGCGGGGAGCGTGTCGCCCCGCGCGCTCTCGAACTGCTCGAGCGCCATCTCCGCGGTGAGGCCGTCGCCAACGACGGTGTTCAGCACGCGGACCGCCGTCGGCGAGTCGAGCTCGAGGGCGTATGCCTCAGCGGCGCCCGATTCGAGCCCGCCACGGATCTGCCGCGGCTTGCCGATCTCGTTCGTGAGCGGAGCGAAGTCCGCGCCGAGCGGGATCTCGGCGATGTCGGCTCCCCAGAGGTAGCCGTGGCTCCACGCCGCCGGTGGCGCGTAGAGGACGCCGATCCGGTCGGTGACGTCGACGCCGACGAACAGCGCCGTGTCGGCCAGGCCGCGATGCGCCTGGTCCATCCAGACGACGTACGAGCCTCGCTCGAACGTCTGCCCGCCGAAGCTCGCGTCCTGCTTGAGCTCGTGAACCTCGATGCCGTTCCGGAGAAGCCACCCGACGAGGCGGTTCGCCTCGGCGTCCGACCGCTGACCCGCTCCGAGCGGGATCACGTAGGCCGTCGGGAACTCCTTCATCCAGTTGTTGTCGACGTCGAACGGCGGCGGGCAGCAATCCACCCGGGGCTCGCCCGCGACGCTGCGGCGGTACCGCTCCGCCTCGTCGTAGAGCATCTCGTTGCGGTTGGCGACCACGTACTCGAGCGATGACGTCGTGACGATGTACTGGGTCTCGTAGGCGCCCAGCCGCCCGAGCGTCTGGTCGATCGCGTCGCCGGGAACGCCGCAGTCGTCGTCGGTCTGGTTGCACATCTCGACCGTGGAGCCGTCGAGGCCGACGTGCTGGGCGTACATCGGGGTGTAGAACGGGCCCCAGTCGTCCCAGCTCTCGGCGACGGCCGGGCCGGGAGGGGTGCCGTCGTCGCAGACGCCGCCCTCGCCGGGCGGGTCCGGATCGTCGCCGTCGGCGCACCAGTGGTTGATCGGCCGCGTGACGTTGAAGCCGGAGGCACGCATCGCCGCCTCGTTGAAGTCGATGCGGTCCTGATTCCACTTGAGCCAGAGGTCGTACTCGATGCTCGGGTTGTGCGGCTTCGTCGTCGCCTCGATCAGCGTCGGCGTGACGTAGCCGTGCAGGTCGAGCACCTCGACCGGCAGCCACTTCTGCATCTGGGCGACGGAGGCCTGCACCTCGGGCTGCGACTGCGTCATGAAGTCGCGGTTCAGGTCGAAGCCGTTGCCGTTCGCCCGCGTCCCGGCGACCCGCCCGTCGGGGTTCTGGATCACGTTGAAGACGAGGATGACGTGATCGAGGATGTCGTCGAACTTCGGGTTGACGCCGTACGGCGTGGTCGCGAGCTCCTCGATGAGCTGCATGTTCGACTCGACGCCCTCGTACTCGTTCCCGTGGATGGCGCCCTGCACGTAGACAGGCACCTTGATGTCGTCGCCCCACCGCTCGAGAAGCGCCTGCGCCCGCTCGGGATCGTCGAGAGCGATCCTGCGCCACTGGGCCCAGCGGTCGTAGTCGCGCCGCTGCTCGGGGGTGTCGAGGGCATTGAAGACGACGCCGTACATGTCGCGGCCGAGCGCCGACTGCCCGATCACCTCAACGCTCATGCGGTTGCCGATCTGGTCTGCCTCGATCTGGTCGAGCGTGCATCCGATCGCGTAGTACGGGATATGGGCGAAGCTGCCCGGCGGATGGGTCGGCTGCGACCCGTCCGGCAGGTTCGCAGCCGCGTCGGGCTCGGGCGTCCCGCACCACGGGGGCGTCAGCTGCGCCGTCGCGTTGCCCGCCACGCCGAGCGACACGACCAGCGTCGCGAGGGCGAGCAGGAGCAACCTTCTGAATCGGCCTGCCAAGAGAGAGCACCTCCTCGTTGGAGTGGAGAACGGCGATCGCGCGTTCATGGAGAGCGGCGATCGCACCGGTGGCACGCTGGGGAGACCTCGACGCTTCCGCGTCCGGGTCGCGACCCGCGCAGAGGTGCAAGAAGGAGAGCCCAAAGGCTCAAGCTCGTCCCGACTCCGCGCGGCACCCCTCCATCGCCGCGAGAACCACGGGGCAATTGAAAACGCCCCACGAAGCCAAGTCAAGCGCCGGCGGAGGTTCGTGGTAGTCTCGGCGTCCCCCGACCGGAGCCGCATGCGCAAGGCACTTCTCCTCCTGCTCCTCGTCTCGCTGCTCGGCGTCGCGGCGGCGTGCGGCGGCGACGACGAGGCTGAGCCCGAAGCGGCGCCGACGGGCGCCGCCGAGACCGGGGCGGCCGAGGAGCCCGACCCGTGCTCGCCGGACGAGCTCACGCTCGTCGAGCAGGGCATGCTCACGATCGGCACCGACAGCCCGGCCTTCCCGCCCTGGTTCCAGGACGCCGAGGGCGCGCCGTGGGACCCGACGACCGAGCCGACGCAGCAGGGCTACGAGGCCGCCGTCGCCTACGCCGTCGCCGAGGAGCTCGGCTTCTCCGACGACCAGGTGCAGTGGGTCGTCGTCCCCTTCGACGCCGTCTTCCGGCCCGGCCCGAAGGACTTCGACTTCGACATCAACCAGGTGTCCTACACCGAGGAGCGCGACCAGGCCGTCGACTTCAGCGACTCCTACTACGACGTCCAGCAGGCGGTCGTCACGCTCAAGAATTCGGGTTACGCGAACGCGACGTCGCTCGCCGACCTCGAGGGCGCCAAGCTCGGCGCGCCCGTGGGGACGACGAGCTTCGACGTCATCGAGAGCACGATCGCGACCGGCGAGGAGCCGGCCGTCTTCAACACGCTGAACGACGCGGTCAACGCGCTCAAGAACCGGCAGGTGGACGGCATCGTCGTCGACCTGCCGACGGCGTTCTTCATCACGGCCGTCCAGGTGCCGAACGGCAAGATCGTCGGCCAGGTGGCCGCCGAGACGCAGGAGTACTTCGGGCTCGTCTTCGAGGAGGGAAACCCGCTCCGCGACTGCGTGAACGAAGCGCTCGCCTCGCTCCGCGAGGACGGCACGCTCGACCAGATCGAGCAGGAGTGGATCGCCGACAGGGCGAACGCGCCGGTTCTCGAGTAGGCACGCGCGCGTGAGGGGCTGGGGCGGCTCGGGGGGACGAGGCGTTCTCGTCGCGCTCGGGAGCACGGTCGTCTTTGCGGTCGTCGTCGTCCTGGCCGTCTCGAACGCGCCCGGCTGGCCCGAGGTGCGCCGGCAGTTCTTCAACGGCGAGGTTCTGCGCGAGTCGCTCGGCGTCATCCCCGAGGCCTTCCTCCTGAACGTCCGCATCTTCCTGATCGCGGAGGCGCTCATCCTCGTCCTGGCGCTCGTGATCGCGCTCGTGCGGAGCCTCCCGGGCCCCGTCTTCTTCCCGCTGCGCGCGCTCGCCGTCGCCTACGCGGACTTCTTCCGCGGCGTCCCGACCATCCTCGTGATCTACCTGCTCGGGTTCGGGGCGCCCGCGCTGGAGATCTCCGGCGTCCCGCGCGACGCCCTCTTCTGGGGCGTCGTTGCGCTCGTGCTCGTTTATTCGGCGTACGTCTCGGAGGTCTACCGGGCGGGGATCGACTCCGTGCACCCGAGCCAGGAGGCGGCCGCCCGCTCGCTCGGCCTGACGCGTGGCCAGGCGCTCCGCTTCGTCGTCCTCCCGCAGGCCGTCAGACGCGTCGTGCCGCCGCTCCTGAACGACTTCATCGGCCTCCAGAAGGACACTGCGCTCGTCGCGCTCCTGGGGCCGATCGAAGCCTTCCGCCAGTCGCAGATCGAGGTTGCCTCGAGCTTCAACTACACGCCCTACATCGTCACCGCGCTCCTCTTCGTCCTCCTCACGGTTCCCCTCGCGCGGCTCACGGACTGGCTCGTCGCGCGCGACCGCCGCCGGCTGCTCGCCGCCGGAGGGCTGCGATGAGCGCCGCGCCGGCACTCGCCCTCGAGGGCGTGCACAAGTCCTTCGGGCGGAACGAGGTCTTGCGGGGGATCGACCTCGCGCTCGCCTCGCACGAGGTCGTCTGCCTGATCGGCGCCTCGGGCTCCGGGAAGTCGACGCTGCTCCGGTGCGTGAACCTGCTCGAGCCGATCGACGCGGGCCGGATCGCCGTGGGTGGGACGGAGATCACCGAGCCGCGGGTCGACCTGAACGCGGTACGGCGGCGCATCGGGATCGTCTTCCAGGCGTTCAACCTCTTCCCGCACATGAGCGTCCTCCGCAACGTCACGCTGGCGCCGACGCGCGCGCTCGGTCTCTCCCGCGCCGAGGCCGAGGGGCGGGCGCTCGAGCTACTCGAGCGCTTCGGCCTGGCCGACAAGCGCGACGAGTATCCGGACCGGCTCTCCGGGGGGCAGCAGCAGCGGGTGGCGATCGTCCGCGCGCTCGCGATGCGGCCCGAGCTGATGCTGCTCGACGAGGTCACGAGCGCGCTCGACCCGGAGCTCGTCGCCGAGGTCCTGAACGTCGTCCGCGAGCTCGCCGAGTCCGGGATGACGATGCTGATCGCGACGCACGAGATGAGCTTCGCCCGCGACATCGCCGACCGCGTCTGCTTCCTCGACGCCGGCCTGATCCTCGAGCAGGGCGACCCGGAGGAGATCTTCACGGCGCCGCGGGAGCCACGGACGCAGCAGTTCCTGCAGCGCATCATCGACGCCGGCCGGCTCTAGGTCGGAAGCGGCTAATCGACGATGCGGGCCCGGTAGCGGAACAGCCGCCGGTCGTCGCGCGGATTGCCGAAGCAGGAGTACCAGGGCGGGTTCGGATCCCGCCAGCACCTCGTCCGCGTGCTGCCGTTCGCCAGCACGACCTCCACGCGCGCGACGGATCCCCGGCCGAACCCCGCGCGGCGCGAGACGACGCCGTTCGCGTTGGGCCTGGGGTAGCGGACGTAGCGCGAGCCGTTCTCGCGGACGACCATGACGGCCACCCGGGCGCCGTTCGCGTAGGAGGGCTGCTCGACCCGGATCCTGAGCCGGGCGTCTCGCGCGACCCGCCCGCGGGGCAGGAAGGCGACGATCTGCGACGCCAGGTGGTTGATCCGCTTCGACCTCCACCCGATCTCCCGGTTTCCCTGGCCGATCCGGACGCGGGCCGCGAGCGGCGGCGTTGGATAGCGCGCCTCGGCGGCGTCTGCGTAGCCGCGCCGCCTGTTCGTCACGGCGAAGCGGACGAACGTATCCGGGACGCTGATGCCTCGCTCGGCGAGCTCCCTCGTCGTCGCCTTCAGGGAGTACGAGTCGCCCGCGGCCCGCTTCCAGATCTCGCGCAGGATCGCGTGATCCCCGCCTGCGACCTTCTCCTCCAGGTACCGCCAGAAGATCCAGGCTCCGTACTCGGAGTTGTCGAATGCGCCGCCGCGGTCGAGCGGCGAGCCCGGCCGGGTGAGCGGGCTCCACTGGCGGAGGAAGCTGACGTTGTCGTTTACCTCCTCGTAGACGGTCTCTTCGATGTTCGTGGCGGTGCCTTCGATGAGCCAGAAGTCCTCCCAGAAGTCGTAGGCCGCCTGGGAGGCGTGGTGGAACTCGTGCGCGGAGGTGACCTGGAGGAACGCCTTGGGCGTCTGGCCCGCGAACTCCGCGTAGTCGTTGTCGACCACGCAGTACACAGGGGTCCTGGTGCCGTTCTCGAGCGTGGCGCAGTAACCGAAGACCTCCTCCGCGCCGATGTCGACGACGTAGACGTCGAGCTTGCCCAGGTCGGCGCCCGCCGGCCCGTCCGCCTGCGCCGACGCACTGTCCTCGAGCGGCTTCCGGTACTTGTACTCGTCGATCTCCTTTGACCAGACGTGCTCCCAGGTCGCCTGGACCTCCCCGACCCAGTCCGGGATGCCGTCGGGCGGGGTGGTATCGGTCATGTCCGGCGCGTCCGCGGTCGTCTCGACCCAGTGGAAGCACATGTCCGCCCCGCACGTGTACCGCGACGGCGTCCCCTCCTCGTACGCGTGCGTCCACTCGGGCACGTCCCCGTCCGTCGGGCGCGCGAGGATCGCCTCGGCGAGGCGCCGCTCGGCGCCTCTCAGGTCGTCGAGACGCACGGCGAGGTCGCGCAGGATCAGCGTCGCGTCGCGGCCGCCGGGGCGCTCGACATCGCCGAACTCGCGCCGCACGCGCCCGAGCCGGAAGAGGCTGCGCGCCCGCTCG
>JAICGP010000052.1 GCA_025923055.1 Thermoleophilia bacterium | reverse complement strand
TCGACGAGCCCGATCGGCGTGTACCCGGGCGTCCGCCTCTTGGCCATCTCGCGGATGACGAGCTGGCCGGCGTCGCCGGCGCCGACGATCAGCGCCTCCTTCCCGCGCGCGGCGAGCATGTAGCGCCCCGGGCGCTCGATCAGCGAGCGGGCGAGCAGCCGCGCGCCGAGGACGAGGGCGAGCGCGAGGATCCAGTCGATCGCGATGATCCCGCGCGGCAACCGGAAGCCGGCTACCGGGTCCCAGAGGTAGACGATCACGACTGCCGCCGCCGAGGCGACCGTAACGGCGAGGAGCGCCCGCCACATGTCGCGGATCGACACGTAGCGCCACCAGTGCTCGTAGAGGCCGAAGAGGACGAAGACGCCCACTTTCGCCGCGACGACCGCCAGGAACACGTCCGCTCCGAGAAACTCGTCGTAGCGGGACGGGACGCCCTTGTCGAAGCGAATCTGGAAGGCGAGGTACCACGCGACGGCGACGAGGACGCCGTCGGCGACGACCTGCCACATCCGGTGGCGGCTCAGCAGCCTCATGCGCGCGCCTTCACGCCGACGGCCGACCGGATCGCCGCCACGACCTGCTCCTGCTGGTCGGAGGAGATCCCGGCCCAGAGAGGCAGCGCGAGCGTCTCCCGCCCCGCGCGCTCGGTCTCGGGCAGGCTCCCGCGAACGTAGCCGAGGGACGAGTAGACGGGCTGGAGGTGCAGGGGCGTCGTGTAGTAGGCGGCGCAGCCGATCTCGGCCTCCCGGAGCGCCGCGGCGATCCGGTCGCGCTCCGGCGAGCGGACGACGTACATGTGGTAGACGTGCCCCGGCTCGTCCTCCGGAAGCTCGACGAGCTCGCCCAACCCCAGCTCGGCGTAGCGGGCGGCGGCTTCCCGGCGCGCGCCGTTCCAGCCGTCGACGTGCCCGAGGAAGAGCCGCAGCGGTGCAGCCTGGACCTCGTCGAGCCGGGAGTTCAGGCCGACGGCCTCGAAGCGCTCCTTGTCCCGCGAGCCGTGGAAGCGGAGCATCCGGACGCGGTCGGCGAGCGCGCCGTCGCTCGTCGCGACCAGACCGCCGTCGCCGAGCCCGAAGAGATTCTTCGTCGGAAAGAAGCTGAAGGTGGCCGCGGCGCCGTGCGCGCCGGCGCGGACGCCGCCGAGGGTCGCGCCGAACGCCTGGGCCGCGTCCTCGACGAGCGGGATTCCCGCGGGGAGGCCGTCGAGCGGGACCGGGCGGCCGAAGAGGTGCACCGCCAGAACGGCCTTCGTGCGCGTGGTGACGCGCTCCGACGCGTCGGCGGGATCGAGGTTGAGCGTCACGGGGTCGATGTCGCAGAAGACGGGAGCCGCCCCGATCCGGGAGATCGCCTCCGCCGTGGCGAAGAAGGTGAAGGCCGGACAGACGACCTCGTCTCCGGGGCCCAGGCCGAGGCCCTCGAGGACGAGGACGAGCGCGTCGGTCCCGTTGGCGACCCCGACCGCTTCGCCGACGCCGAGGTAGGCGGCCGCCTCCTCCTCGAACGCCGCGACCTCGGGCCCGAGGACGAAGCGCCCGGAGTCGAGCACCGCCGCGATCCGCTCCTTCACCTCGTCGAGCAGCGGTGCGTACTGGGCGCGGACGTCGACGTGCGGGATCGCCACGGCAGGCCCTCCTAGCGCCCGATGCCTTCCGCCGACCGCTCCACCGCGCGCCGGCGCTGTCGCTGGCGCAGCGTGCGGTAGGCGAGCGCGGCGATGCCGGCGGCGACCAGCGCGACGATCGCGTAGTCGGCGTACCGGAAGCTCTCGTGGAAGCGCTCCCACCCCGTCCCCAGGGCGACGCCGATCCCGGCGAGGCCGAAGCACCACGGGATCGTCCCGATGAAGGTGAGGACGGTGTAGCGACCGAGCCGCATCTCCGCGATCCCCGCCGGGATGGAGATGAACGAGCGGATCACGGGCAGGACGCGCGAGACGAGCACGGCGGGGTCCCCGTAGCGCTCGAACCACGCGTCGGCCTTGTCCAGCTTGGCCGGCGTCACGTGCAGCCACCGTCCGTGGCGCTCGAGGTACGGTCTCCCGCCGTAGCGGCCGATCGCCCAGCCGCCGATCGAGCCGAGCGTGTAGCCGACCGTGCCGGCCGTCGCGATGGCGACGTAGGCCCACCCTGTCGACTCCGCTTCCCAGCCGAAGAGCGTGACGCTCGACTCGGGGAACGCGCCGGCGGCGAGGGCGCCGCCGTACACCATCACGAGCTCGCTGGCCGCCGGGAAGACGGCATCGACGAGCATGAGGATGAAGACGGCGTAGAGGCCGTAATCGCCGATGACGCCGGTGACGGCGTCGGTGATCTCGTGCACCCGGCGAGTCTACCCAGGGGCCCAGCGCTCCTAGCGCCTGACCCTGACGACCCGGACGCGGTCCTGGAGCGAGACGGTGCCGAGGCCGTTGCTCGCCCGGACGTGCACGAGGTAGCGCCCGCTCTGGACGACGCGGCCTGCGGCATTGCGCCCGTTCCAGACCCACCGCTTGGTGCCGGGCGTAGCCTGACCGCGGTGCAGGGTCCGGACGACGCGCCCGCTGCGGCGGACGGTCGCGACGACCCGGGCGTCTCGCGTCAGCGCGACGGCGGCCGCGAGGCGCCCACCGCGCCCGCGCCGCACGCGGACCGTCTCCTTCGAGAGGCGCAGGTGCCCCAGCGTGCGGTTCACCTTGAAGCGCCGCACGGCGCGGCTCGTGCGCCCGCTCTCCGTCTCGGTCGCCTCGGCGACCCAGCGCCAGGTTCCCTCCCGCATCTGGCGGCTGCCCACGCGTCGGGTGAGGCGGCCCGGCCCCACCGTGTCGCTGCGGCGCCAGGCGACGGATCCGTTCGGCCGGACGAGACGGAGCTCGACGCTCGAGGGACGCACGACCTTGGCCCCGAGCAGCTTCGAGTCGGCGACGCCGTCGCCGTTCGGCGAGAGCGGCGGCCCCCCGACACGCGGTGCGTAGACGCCGTAGTACTCGAGGAAAAGCGCGTTCGAGACGAGCCGCGGCGCGCCGTCGGAAGGCCTGTTCAGCACGCGCCCGTCAAAGGCGAGCGTGGACGACCCGCCGCCGTCGAAGCCCATCGCGGTCACCGAGCCGAGGTTCGCCATCAGCCGCGCGAGCTGCCAGTTCGTAACGCCGTGACTCCGCAGGCTGCGTCCGTCGGCGACGACGAAGAGCAGGGCGCCGTTCCGGAGCTGGCCAACGGCCGTGCGCGGATGCCGCGGCAGGAGGATTCCGAGGCTGAAGTACTCGTCCGCCTGGCGTACCGGGTTTCCGTCGCGCACGAGCAGCGGTCCGCCGCCGATCGCGTCCGCTGCGTCGGCCGGCAGCTCAGGCATCCGTACCCGTACGGTGACCTGCGTGCCGACGCGGGCCTCCCTGCGGAGCATGCGCCTGGCGGTCCCGCGGGCCTGGAGGACGGCGCCGCGCCGTGGAATCGCCGTCCCGCCGTCGCGGCGGACGGCGGTCACCGTCCCGGTCAGCCGGCCGTCCAGCATCGCCTTCGGGAGGCGCTGAAAGACGACCTCGTAGGCGCCCGACGCACGCGTCGTACGGGCGCCCCGGGTCGGCGTGAAGAGCGCGACCCCCGGTGGGTCGACGACGCGGTCGTTCATCGCCTCCACCGCATGCCTGTCGCTGCCTTCGGCCCGCCAGAAGCCCGCGAAGCCGAGGCGCTCGACGAGCAGCCGTCCGTCGAACGCGACGGCGAGCGAGGACCGCGCCCTGTAGCCGCGCGTGTAGAGGAGGCCGTTCCGAAGGAAGACGCCGCTCGGCCGGCCGGTGGTCGTCTGAAAGCGGTCGGCGTTCACCCCGACCGAGGTGGCGCGACCCGCGCGCGACCGTTGCATGGCGGGCACCGTCTGATGCCCGACCACCGTGTTGTGGGACAGGGCGGGCCTGAGCCGGTAGAGGCCGCCGTGCGGCGGCGTGCGGACGATGTGCACGACCACGGGGCTCCCGCCGATCAGACGCGTGTCGCGCTCGTACCGGACTCCGGGCATCAAGGTCGTCGCGGCGCCGGCGAGCACCGGGGACGCCAGGAGGGCCGCGAGAGCGGCAGGGAGGAGACCCCTCTTCGTCACCCCGATTCAGACGAAATCACACTCGCCGCGTGCTGACAAGCGGCGAGAAGGGTCGCGCTACCAGACGCGCACGTCCCGGTAGAGCGTGTCGCGCTGCACCGGAACCTTGCCGAGCGCCCGGATCGCCCGGACGAAGTCGTCGGCCGTTGCCCGGTACGTCGTGCCTGCGGCGGAGACGACGTTCTCCTCGATCATCACGGAGCCCATGTCGTCGGCGCCGAAGCCCAGCGCCACCTGGCCCACCTTCATGCCCTGCGTCACCCAGCTCGACTGGATGTGGTCGACGTTGTCGAGGTAGATGCGGCTGACCGCCTGGGTGAGGAGGTAGTCGAACGAGGTGGGCCGGGCGTCCTCGGGCACCCGGTCGGCGAGGCGGTTGCCGTCGGCCTGGAAGGTCCACGAGATGAACGCGCGAAAGCCGTGCGTCTCGTCCTGGAGCTCGCGGATGCGGCGCATGTGCTCGACCCGCTCCGGAAGCGTCTCGACGTGGCCGTACATCATCGTCGCCGTGGAGGAGATGCCGAGCCGGTGGGCCTCGCGCATCACTCCGAGCCACTCCGCCGACTTCGTCTTCTTCGGTGCGATGAGGTCGCGCACCCGGTCGACGAGGATCTCGGCGCCGCCTCCCGGCACCGAATCCAGTCCGGCGTCGCGCAGGCGCGTCAGCGTCGCCGGGATGGAGAGCTTGGAGCGGCGCGAGACGTGCTGGATCTCGGGCGGCGAGAGCGCGTGCAGGTGGATGCGATACCTGTCCTTGATCGAGCGGAAGAGGTCTTCGTAGTACTCGATCCCGAGATCGGGGTGGTGGCCGCCCTGCATGAGCAGCGCGGTCCCGCCGAGCGCGAGCGTCTCCTCGATCTTCTTGAAGATGACCGCCTTGGGGAGGAGGTAGCCCTCGCGCCGGTCGCCCGGCCGTCGGTAGAAGGCGCAGAAGTCGCAGTCGGTGTGGCAGACGTTCGTGTAGTTGACGTTGCGGTCGACGATGAACGTCACACGCTGCGGGTCGACGCGGCGGTTGCGCAGCTCGTTGGCTGCCCGGCCCACGCGCACGAGGTCGCGGCTCTCGAGGAGGGCGAGTGCGTCCGCCTCGCCGATCCGCTCGCCGGCGAGCGCCCGGGCGAGGACGTCGCCGACGCGGCCGTGGCCGTTCGCGCTCACGCCGACACCGCCTCGGGAACGACGAAGCGCAGCTCCGGCACGCGCTCGAGCTCGCCCACGTCGCGCGCCAGCTCGAAGAACGTGATGAGGCCCGCGCGCTCTCTGGGGCCGAAGCGGTAGCGGAGCTTCTCGAAGTAGCGGGCGAGGAACCCGGCCGGGTACCCGTAACGGGCGCTCGCCTCGTGAGCGAGCCGCTCCGGTTCCGCGCGCGCCAGGCCGACCGACGCGACGAGCGCATCCTCGAGCTCGGCGATCCCTGCCGGGGGCGGGTCGGGGCACGCCCAGACGGCGAACACCATCGGGAGCCCCGTCCGCTCGAGCCAGAGGCGGCCGAGGTCGTAGTGCGGCGTCGGGTCCTCGAAGGCGCTCCGCAGCGCGGCGTCGCCGATCAGGAGCGTGGCCTCGGCCTGCTCGCCGAGCGGCAGGTGCTCCGCATCGGGCAGGAGCACCTTCGTGAGCACCACAGACGTGGCGCTCTCGGATGTGACGGCAACGGAGCGGACGCGCTCGAGCGGGGTGCGCGAGACCAGCTGGATGGAGTCGACCGCTCCCTCCGACGAGACGCAGAGCCGCGGAAGGATCCGCAACCCAGCGGCGTTGCGCCCGTACTCGATCGACGAGATGGGAGCGAGGTCGATGTCGCCGGCGAGGAGACGCTCGTTGAGCTCGGTCGGCACGCCGGCCATCTCGTCCACCTCGGCATCGAGGCGGTAGAAGACCGGCGCCATGTTCACGTACGAGATCCGGCCGAGGCGGATCACGGTCGAGCCTGCTTCCGGCTCTTCGCGCCTTCGGTTACACGCGAGTGACTACGGGTCCCGACCCGCCCCCTGCTCGGCTCCAGCCTACCGCCGTATCTCGCACGGGTGTGACCCAGTACGTGACGAGTGCGTGCCGACCGGGCCAACCGGGTCAACGCTTCGCCTGCCGCTGGAAGAAGGTGACCAGGTTGCCGTCGGCGTCGAGCGTCGCGAACTCCCGAGTTCCGAAGTCCGTGTCGTCCACGCCGTCCTTCGAGACGGGGTGGAGCACGTCACGCGCGCTGAGCTCCTCGTAGAGCTCGTCGACGCCCGCGACGTGGATACGACAGCTCGCGGTGCCCGCGATGAACGACTCCGCCCCCGAGCGCACGGGCCGGTCGCCGTGATCCCGACCCCGCCAGCTCTCGTCGCTCGCCTCCCAGAGATGGACGACCGCGTCGTCGCGGCCCAGCACCGCGAAGCCGCCCTCGTGATGGAGCACGTCGAAGCCGAGCCGCTCGCGGTAGAAGTCGACCGCAGCAGCCGCGTTGCGGACCGGCAGCGCCGGGATCGTTCGGCCGAGCGTCACCACCGGCGCAGCTCCCGGTAGAGGGTGTCCCGCTGCACGGGGATGCGGCCTGCCCCGCGGACGAAGCGGACGAGCTCCTCGATCTTCTGCTCCGTCTCGGTCGTCGCTCCGGCCGCGTGGAAGATCTCCTCGCGCACGACCGTGCCCTGGACGTCGTTCGCGCCGAAGTGCAGCGCGACGGCCGCGAGCGGCATGCCCATCATGATCCAGTACGCCTTCACGTTGGCGACGTTGTCGAGCAGGAGCCGGGAGACGGCGATCATCTTCAGGTCGTCCGACCCGGCCGTGTGCGTCCAGCCGCGCCGCTCGAAGACGGTGTTCTCCGGGTGGAAGGCGAGCGGGATGAAGGCGAGGAAGCCGCCCGTCTCGTCCTGAAGGGCGCGCAGGCGCAGGAGGTGGTCGACCCGCTCTTCGTAGGTCTCGACGTGCCCGTAGAGCATCGTGCAGTGCGTCGGGATCCCCAGCCCGTGCGCGGTGCGGTGCGTGTGGAACCAGAAGTCCGGATGCTCCTTCCCCGGCGCGATCAGGCGCCGGACGCGGTCGGCGAAGACCTCGGCGCCGCCACCGGGCAGCGAGCCGAGCCCGGCCGCACTCAGCTCGACGAGGACCTGCTCGTGCGTGAGCCCCGAGAGCTTCGTCATGTGGTGGATCTCGCTCGCCGTGAAGCACTTGAGGTGGACGTCCGGCATCGCCTTGTGGAGTTTCGCGACGATGTCGACGTAGTAGCCGAAGTCCACGTGTGGGCTCTCGCCGCCCACCATGTGGATCTCCGTGAAGCCCGTCGCCTCTCGTTGACGGAGGGCGTCTTCGACCAGCTCGTCCGGCGTGTGCGTGTAGGCGTCCGGCTGCTTTTGCGTGACCGCGAACGCGCAGAACTTGCATTTCACGCGGCAGACGTTCGTCTGGTTCAGGTAGAGGTTCTGGACGAAGTAGACGTCGTCCGTGCCGCCGCGGCGGCGGCGCGCCTCGTCGGCGAGCTCGCCGAGCCGGAGCAGGTCGTCCGACTCCATGAGCGTGAGGCCGTCCTCGTAGGAGAGGCGCTCGTTCGCCTCCACCTTCTCGCGGATCTCGTCGAGGGCGCGCTGCTCGGTAGCGACTGCCAACGCCCTCATCCTTCCCTGTCGACGACGAGGTGGGTGAGGGCCTCCAGGGAGGCATGGTCGGGCTCGCCGTCGAGCGCGGCGCGGGCGACGGCGGCGTACTCGAGGGCGAAGCGCCGCGCGTCGGCGATCGCGTCGGTCGCGGCAACCCGCTCGAGCGCGTCCGGGACATCCGCGCCGGCGAGCGCCTTCCAGACGTCCCTGTCCTCGCGGGCGGCGAGGAGCAGCGGCAGGGTTGGCGTCCCGTCGCGGAGATCGACGCCGGGCGCCTTCCCCGTCGTGTCGAAGTCGCCGGTGCAGTCCAGGATGTCGTCGGCGATCTGGAAGGCGACGCCGAGGGCCAGCCCGAACGCGCCCAGCTCGGGGCGACCGCCGCCGAGGAGGCACGCCGCCTCGAAGAGCTTGGCCGTCTTCAGCGAGCAGCGCCGCAGGTAGTCCTCCACGCTCGTGTCGGGGCAGTAGGCCTGCCTGCGCTGGAGCGCCTCGCCGCGCGCGAGCGCGAGAGCCGCGTCGGCGAGGACCGATACGGCGGCTGGGTCGCCCGTCGAGGCCAGCTCCGCAAAGGCGCGCGCGAAGAGGAAGTCGCCGGCCGCCTTGGCGGCGACGTCGCCGTGCTCCGCCCAGGCGGTGGGCCGGCCACGGCGGAGGTCGGCGCCGTCGAGTAGGTCGTCGTGGACGAGCGTCGCCATGTGCACGAGCTCGACCGCCGCGCCGCCGGCGACCGCGAAGTCGTCGCCACGCCTCCGCCGCGGCGTGCAGAGGAAGACGAGCACGGGCCGCAGGCGCTTCCCTCCCGCCGCGAGCGTCTCGGCGCCGATCGCCCCGACGAGCCCGGGGTGCGAGGCGACCGAATCGAGGAGCCGCTCTTCGAGGCGGTCCAGATACTCGTCGAGGCCTGGTGCCGCCCGGACGGTCGCGAGCGCGTTCACGTCGGGATCCTCGCAGTGTGGAGGGCGACGATGCCGCCGCCGAAGAGCCGCCACTCCACCTCGGTGAAGCCGGCACGGCGCATGCTCGCGGCGAGGTCCTCAGGGCCCGGAAAGCGGCGCACGCTGGCGGGAAGGTAGGCGTAGGCGGCGCCGCCCGGGAGCAGCCTGCCCGCCAGCGGCACGAGCGCGTCGAACCAGAGGCGGAAGAACGGCCGCAGCGCGCCGCGGGGTCGGGTGATCTCGAGGCAGCCGAGGCGACCGCCCGGACGCAGCACTCGCGCGAGCTCGCGCAGGCCGCCCTCGAGGTCGGCGACGTTGCGGATGCCGAACCCGACCGTCGCCGCATCGAAGGTCTCGTCGTCGAAAGGAAGCGCGAGGAGGTCGCCGCGCACCCAGGCGACGGAGGACGACTTGCGTCGCGCTCGCTCGAGCATCCGCTCGGCGAAGTCGAGCCCGGTCGCCTCGCCGCCGGCGCGCTCGGCGGCGAGCGCGAGATCGCCGGTGCCGCAGCAGGCGTCGAGGACCTCGTCCCCGGGGGAGACGACCGCCTCGGCCGTGAGCCTGCGCCAGCGCCGGTCGAGGCCCGCCGTCATGAGCCGGTTCATGGCGTCGTAGACCGGCGAGATGCGGTCGAACATCGCCTCCACGGCGGCGGGGGCGAGCGTGCCGGAGGTCACTGCCCCCACCGGCCCACGAGCGTCTGGTCCATTCCCAGGTGGTCGAGACATCGCGCCACGACGAAGTTGACCAGATCGTCGACGGTCTGGGGCGCATGGTAGAAGCCGGGCGCCGCGAACACGACGGTCGCGCCGGCCCGGCGCAGGCGCAAGAGGTTCTCGAGGTGGATCGTGGAGAGCGGCGTCTCGCGGGGAACGAGGACGAGCTTGCGCTCCTCCTTCAGGGCGACCGAGGCGGCGCGGTGGACGAGGTTGGCCATCGCCCCGGCCGCGATGCTGGCCGCGGTCGACATCGAGCACGGGCAGACGACATAGCCGTCCACTCGGGCCGAGCCGCTCGCGTACGGCGTCGCGTAGTCGCGGAGGCCGACGACCGTGATCCCGTCGAGACCCTCGACGAGCCGGGCGGTCACCTCCTCGCGGGAGAGCGAGAGGTCGCCGTAGAGCTCGGTTCCGCAAACCTGGACGCCCGCGTCCGAGAGGCAGACGCCCACCTCGGCGCCGCCCGCGGCGAGCGCCTGGAGGAGCCGGCGCGCGTAGGGGGCGCCGGAGGCGCCGGTGATCCCGAGGAAGACGTGCACGGGCCCGGCGGCTATTCGCCGCCGCCCTCGCCCGTCGACTCCGCGAGGAATGTCCCGAGGAGCATCAGGTTCTCCTCGCCCAGCGACGCGTACGCCGGCATCACCTGGTTGCCGAACTCGGCGGGGTTGGCGACGTAGGCGGCGAGCTCCTCCGCGCTCTGGCCTGAGGCGCCGATGTCCGAGAGGTCCGGTGCGCCGAGGTTGGCCGACCCGGAGCCGAGGTACGTGTGGCAGCTCTGGCAGCCGGACTGCGCGAAGAGAGTCGCGCCCTGCTCACCTTCCTCCGAGAGGCCCTGCTCCTGCACCCACTCGTCCACGAGCTCGACGTTCTCCGAGGCGAGCGACTCCTCGGCGGTGGCGCCCTTGTAGGTCAGGATGCCCATCGAGGCGATCACGAGCAGCGCCCCGACGAGGGCGACCGGCCGGCGCACGATCCGCCGCTCGCGGCGGCGGTCCATGAACGGGAGAGCGAAGAGCAGGATGAGCGCGATGGTCGGGATCCCGACCGTGCCGAGCACGACGGACTCGGGCCACTTGAAGATCCGCAGCAGGTAGAAGAGGAAGAAGAAGTACCAGTCCGGCCGCGGGATGAACGAGGTCGTCCCCGGATCGGCCTCCTCCGTGTAGCGCGGGCCGAGGATGCCGGACTCGCCCGCCTCCTCTCCGGAGGTGAAGTACCAGACGCACGCGAGCGCGACGATGACGGACACGACCACGAGGGACATGACGGTGTCGTGGAACATCGCCCACGGGTGGAAGGGCTTCCCTCGGGTCTCGACGTCCTCCTTGTAGCGCTTGAAGTACGCGCGCTCCTGCTCGTTCGCCACTACGGCGGCCCCCCGTTGCCCCGTGGCCGCGGCTCGACGAGCCCGCGCTTCGCGGTCACGACCTCGGTGCGCTCCCCGCCGGCCGGGTCTTGCGACCAGGGCGGCGAGGTGACACCGAGCCGGATCACGAGATAGATGTGCAGCGTGATGAGGCCGATGAGGCCACCCGGTATCAGCAGCATGTGCATGGAGTAGAAGATCGAGAGCGTGTTGGCGCCGATCTCCTGACCTCCGCGCAGGAAGTCCGAGATGAACGGTCCGGCGAACGGCGCGGTCGCGTTCAGGTTGATGCCGACGACGGTCGCCCAGTAGGCGGTCTGGTCCCACGGGAGCAGGTAGCCGGTGAAGCCCTCGAGCATCGCGAGCACGAGGATCAGGACGCCGAGCAGCCAGTTCAGCTCGCGCGGGTACTTGTAGGCGCCGAAGAGGAAGACGCGCCCCATGTGGAGGAAGAGCAGGATGATGAAGACGCTCGCGCCCCAGCGGTGCATCCCGCGCACGAGCCAGCCGAGCGTGAGGTCGTTCGTGATCACCTGGATGGAGTCGTAGGCCTCGTTCGGCGACGGCTTGTAGTAGAAGGCGAGGATCACCCCCGTCACGAGCTGCACGATGAAGGCGGTGAGCGTCGCCGAGCCAAGCGTGTGGAACCAGTTCGTGTCGTGGGGAACCTTCCGGAAGAGGAAGTAACGGATCGCGCCGACGAAGCCGGAGCGCTCCTCGACCCAGTCGAGCGGGTAGACAACGACCTGCTCGAGCTGCCGGCGGCGCTTCGACTTCGTCCGCGCCATCAGGGGACGTAGGGGTAGAGGATCTGCTCGGGACCGTCCATGTGGACGCCGGGGTCGGCAGCGTCTTCGAAGCGGAACACCGTCGCCTCGGCGCCCTCACCGTCCACGTGGCCGACGCTGTACGGCTTCCCGAGCCAGAGGCTGCCGTCGATGATCGAGTACTCGTACCGGTCGAGCGCCCGCACCGGCGGCCCCGCGGTGCGGTTGCCCTCGATGTCGTACGCCCCGCCGTGGCAGGGGCAGCCGAAGCCGGATGGCTGCGTGGGCTGGACGGTCACCGGCGCCGCCGACGTCTCGACCTCCGCCAGCTCGCCCGGCGGCCCCTGGGGCTGCGTCGGACACCCCAGATGGACGCAGCGGTTGGAGATGATCGTGTAGCTGGGAACCTCGTCCCGCAGCCCGTTGTAGCGGATGAACGCGGTGCGCCGCGAGACGCTGCCGGTCTCGGGGTCGCTCGTGAACGTGGCGATCACCCAGTCGCCCTCCGGATAGTTGTCGAGCGGGCCGAGGTCCACGTCCGGGTGTTCCTGCCCGACGAACGCCGGAGCGACCGCAAAGCCGAGCACGGGCACCGTCACGATCCCGCCGATCACCGCTCCGAGCCCCAGGGTGGTGCCTTCGAGGAACTTCGAGCGCGTGTAGCGCTCGGGCGCGGCCGGCTCCTCCTCCGCGACGACCGGCTCCGGAGCCTCGACCGGCTCCGGCTCCCCGCGCAGCTCGCGGGTCGCCTGCCGGACCCAGAGGAAGCCGAAGACGACCGCGAGGACGACGCCGACGGCCGTCGCCACGAGGCTGACGATGAGGCCGAGGAGGATGAGCGCGACGGCTGCGGCGAACGCGAACGGCCAGATCGTCGGCGAAGGGAGATGGACCTCGGACTCCGTGTGCTCCGGACGCTCCCGCGGCCGCTCTAGCTCGTCCGCCACCCGGCTCCTTCCCTCAGATCCTCGCAGTTACGAGCGCGCGCATTGTTCCCCTGTCGGCTCGATCCTGTCAACGACGTACCGTTTGCTTCAAGACCCGTGAAATTCGGCCGTTGCCGGACGGCGCCCGGTCGATTCCGTACTCGTCCCAGCGCCGGTCGACGGCGTCACGAACCTCGGGCGCCATCTCGATCCGCTCGGGCCAGGCACGGGCTCCCTCCTCCGGCCACTTGTGCGTGGCGTCGAGGCCGAGCTTGCCGCCGTAGCAGGCGAGCAGCGCCGCGTGGTCGAGCTGGTCGAGCGGCCCCTCCGTGAGGACGGCGTCGCGCTTCGGGTCGACGTTGGCGCAGACGTGGAAGAAGACCTGCTCGTAGTCGTGGACGTCGACGAAGTCGTCCACGACGACGACCGACTTCGAGAGCGAGAGCATCCCCAGGCCCCAGATCGCGTGCATGACCTTGCGCGCGTGGCCGGGGAACGCCTTGCGGATGGAGACGATGACGCAGTTGTGGAAGGCGCCGGCCACGGGCAGGTCGTAGTCGACGATCTCGGGCACCGTCATCCGGATCGCCGGGAGGAAGATGCGCTCGGTCGCCTTCCCCAGCCAGGCGTCCTCCGCCGGGGGGACGCCGACGACGATGGACGGGTAGATCGCGTTGCGGCGCATGGTCATCGCCGTGAGCCGGAAGACCGGGAACGGCTCGGGTGGCGAGTAGTAGCCCGTGTGGTCGCCGAACGGCCCCTCCGTCCCCACCTCGCCGGCCTCGATGCGGCCTTCGAGCACGATCTCCGCGTTCGCCGGCACCTCGAGGTCGACGGTCCTGCACTTGACGAGCTCGACCGCCTCGCCGCGCAGGAAGCCGGCGAGCATGAGCTCGTCGATGTGCTTCGGCAGAGGCGCGCTCGCCGAGTAGGCGGTGACCGGGTCGAGGCCCAGCGCGACCGCGACGGGGATGGAGCCCTCCGAGGCCAGCCAGTCGGCCCGGCCGTCCTTGTGCACCTGCCAGTGCATGTACGTGGAGCGCGCGTCGATCTTCTGCATCCGGTACATGCCGACGTTGCGGACACCCGTGCGCGGATCCTTCGTAAAGACGGCCGGGAGCGTGATGAAGGGCGCCGGGTCGCCGGGCCAGCAGTGCTGGATGGGCAGCGCGTCGAGGTCGGGCTCGACCACGATCTCCTGGCAGACGCCGCGCGGGACGGTCTTCGGGAGCGAATCGGCGAGGCGCTTCAGCTTCCCGAGGCCCTTCACCTTCTCGACGAGCCCCTGCGGCGGCTGCATCTCGACGACCGCCTCGAGCTTGCGCGCGACCGCGTCGAGGCTGGGCTCGCCGAAGGCGAGGCTCATGCGCCGCTCCGTGCCGAACTGGTTGATGAGAAGCGGGTGCG
>JAICGP010000051.1 GCA_025923055.1 Thermoleophilia bacterium | reverse complement strand
TCTCGCGCAGCTCGGCCATCGTCGCCTCGAGGTCGTCGCACATGAGGCTCAGGTCGCGCCGGACGAGGTGCTCCGCCGGGTGGACGCCGACCTCCGCGGGAGGGAGCGCGAAGATCAGCCAGCCGTCCCCGGCGTCGACGTGGGGCCAGCCGAAGACGTCCCGGAGCATCTCTCGCACCGCCTCCGGCTCGGACGTGTAGAGCAGGGCGTGGACGCCCACGACGCCCATCGCCGGATCCTACGTCCGAGCGCGCCCTCAGTCGAAGTGGTAGCGCCCGCCCAGGTTGGCCACGAAGAAGTCCCCGCTGAAGGGCCCTTCGGCGTGGAGACCCGCGAGGCCGCCCGTGCCGTGCCCGACGACGTACGTCCCGGACCCCGACGTCGGGAAGATCCCGGAGCCGCGGAACCTGTAGTCGAAGGTGCCGGAGCGGCCCTCGGCGGTGCACACGCAGGTGCCCTCGCCGCGGAGGCTCGTCGTCCCGTTCGGGTGCATGACGAGGAGGACCTCGTCGGTGGTCGTGCCGGTGAAGGTGCCCGAGACGACGGCAGTCCGGGTCAGCGTGACGAACGTGTTGCCGCCGGCGGTCCGTGTGCTCGTCGTCGTGGCGGTCACGACGGCGAAGGTGCCGATAACTGGCGACGGCGGTGTCGCTGACGCGGGAGCGGCCGGGAGGGCGACCGAGACGGCCACGACGAGGACGAGAAGCTTGCGCATCGTCGTGCTCCTTTCGCGTATGGGTCGTCTCCGAGTGTCCCGCGCCGGAGGAGGCGGGTCAACGGTCGCGCCGGAGCTTCAGCTTTCCGGTGCCGCTGCCGATGGAACCCGCGGGTGGACGCTGTTCTCGACTTCCTGGGCGGGATTCCGGAAGCCGCGCTGACGTGGCTGCCGCTCGTCTTCCTCGGCCTGATCGTCTTCCTGATCTGGAAGTCGATCTCGCTCATGCCGCGCGTGCGCCCCACGGAGGTCGAGCCCTCCTCGAAGTCCTCCGTCACCTGGGACGACATCGCCGGTGTCGACGAGGCCGCGGCCGAGCTCCAGGAGGTCGTCGACTTCCTCAAGAACCCGCGCCGCTTCTCGCAGCTCGGCGCGCGCGTGCCCAAGGGGATCCTCCTCTACGGCCCGCCGGGCACGGGCAAGACGCTCCTCGCCAAGGCTGTCGCGCACGCGTCCGGGTCGACGTTCTACTCCCAGAGCGCGTCGGCGTTCGTCGAGATGTTCGCCGGGCTCGGCGCGGCCCGCATCCGCAAGCTCTTCGACCGTGCGCGCAAGAACGCGCCCGCGATCGTCTTCATCGACGAGCTGGACGCCGTCGGTACGCGGCGGACCGGCTCGGGCTTCAACCGGGAGCACGACCAGACCCTGAACCAGCTCCTCGTCGAGCTCGACGGCTTCGACCATCGCGAGCAGATCGTCATCATCGCCGCCTCGAACCGGCTCGAGGACCTCGATCCCGCTCTGCTTCGCCCGGGCCGCTTCGACCGGCAGGTCCTTGTCGGCCCGCCGGACCTCGCCGGCCGTGAGGCGATCCTCCAGGTGCACACGCGGGGCAAGCCGCTCGCGCCCGACGTCGACCTCGGGGCGATCGCGCGCCAGACGGCCGGCCTCACCGGGGCCGACCTGGCGAACGTGTGCAACGAGGCCGCCATCTTCGCCGGGCGGGCCGAGCAGGTGCAGATCCGTCAGGACGACTTCGACGCGGCCTTCGAGCGCGTCGTCGCCGGCCTGCAGCAGCGCAAGACGATGAGCGAGAAAGAGAAGCGCGTGATCGCCTACCACGAGGCCGGGCACGCGCTCGTCTCGCACCTCGTCGGCGAGCCGCAGCCGGTGCAGAAGGTGACCATCGTCTCGCGCGGTGTCGCCCTCGGCTACACGCTCCACACGCCGCAGGAGGACCGCTTCCTGAACACGAAGGAGGAGCTCGTCGACCGGATGAAGGTGCTCCTCGGCGGCCGGGCGGCCGAGCAGATCGTGTTCGGCGCCGTCACGAACGGCGCCTCGAACGACCTGGAGCGCGTCACGGCGATCGCGCGCGCGATGATCTTCGAGTACGGCATGGGCGACGAGGTCTCGTCGCGGACGCTGCGGGCGGACAACTACGCCCTCTCCGAGGAGACGAAGCGGCTCCGCGACGAGGAGCAGGCGCGCCTCACCGACCAGGCCTACGCGGAGACGCTCCGGCTCGTCTCGAAGCACCGGCGCTCCCTCGACCTCATCGCCGTCGAGCTGCTCGATCACGAGACGCTCAATCGGAACGAGCTCGAGGCGCTCCTCGCGGACGTCGTCGCCGAGTCGAACGCCTCCGAGCGCGTCGGCACGCCGCGCGCCGTCTCCGCGGGCGACTAGTCCGCCAGCTAGGATCGCCCGCGTGGACGTGCGCGCCGTGCACCACGTCGCCTTCGCCGTCGAGGACCTCGACGAGGCCGTGGAGACGTACCGCTCGCTCTTCGGAGCGGAGGTCGAGCTGCGCGACACGCTCGAGAGCCAGGGGGTCGAGGCGGTCTACCTGCGCCTGGGGAGCGGCCGGGTCGAGCTCGTCTCGCCGCTCGGCGACGACACGCCCGTGGGGCGGTTCCTCGCCAGCCGGGGCCCCGGCATGCACCACGTCGGCTTCTCGGTGGACGACGTCTCCGCGGCGGTCGGCGAGCTCGCGGCGGACGGCGCCGAGGTGATCGACGCCGAGCCGCGGCCCGGCCTCGGCGGCCACCTCGTCTCGTTCGTCCACCCGCGCTCGCTTCACGGCGTCCTCGCAGAGGTGATCGGTGCCTGACAAGACGGTGAACCTGCAGATCGCGTTCGAGGGCGGCCAGTCCGTCGGCGCGGACGTGTCCGAGGAGACGGCCGGCAAGCTCGCCGCCGCGCTCGCGGCCGGCGAGGCGACGTTCGAGCTCGCGACCGAGGGAGACACGTTCCTGCTCGCGCTCGGCAAGATCGTCTACGTGAGGCGGTCGGGCCGCGAGACCCGCATCGGCTTCGCGGCGTCGGCGTAGTGGCCGAGCCGGGTCGCGCCTCGGCCACGGAGACGGATCCCGCGGTCGACGTCAAGGAGCTGGTCGGGCGCGCCCAGGCCGGCGACCGCGAGGCGCTCGAGGAGCTCTACCTCCTCCACTTCGACCGGATCTACGCCTACCTCCAGATGACGGTCGGGAACCGCCACGACGCCGAGGACCTGACGAACCAGACCTTCGTGAAGATGCTCGAGTCGATCGAGCGCTTCGAGTGGCGCAAGGTGCCCTTCTCGGCCTGGCTCTTCCGCATCGCGCACAACCTCGCCGTCGACCACTTCCGCGCGCGGCGGCGCTGGCAGCCGGAGGAGGAGCCGCCCGAGCCTACCGGCGACGAGCAGCGCTCAGCCGAGGAGGAGGCGATGCACTCGCTCGGGCGCCGCAGCATGCTGCAGATGATCGAGGACCTGTCCAGCGACCAGCAGCAGGTGCTGACGCTGAAGTTCGTCTTCAACTTCTCGAACGGCGAGGCGGCGACGATCCTCGGCAAGACGGAGGGCGCCGTGAAGTCCCTCCAGCACCGGGCGCTCGCCTCCCTTCAGCGCCAGCTCGCCGGCGCCGCATAAGGCCGTGCCCCTCCAGGCGATGCCCGCCGCATTTCGTCCCGGCGATCACGCGGCGCCGGAGCCCACTCTCGCCCTCACCAAGGCTTCCTCAGCCTTGGCTTCGGTCGAGTGCGGACTCCGGCTTGGTGCTCGCGACGCAGAAGCAGGTCAGCACCACCAGAAGGGGCACTAAATGGCCCTCGAGGTCGGGATCGTCGGGCTTCCGAACGCCGGGAAGACGACCCTCTTCAGGGCGCTGACGCGTGCCGGGCCGGCCGTCTCCGGAAAGGAGCACGTCGGCATGGCGCCGATTGCGGACGAGCGGCTCGAGGCGGTCGCGCGCGTCGTCGGGGCGCGCAAGGTGACGCCCGCGGCGATCCGCGTCGTCGACGTCCCCGGAGCCGGGGCGCAGCTGCTCGGCAACCTGCGCCAGGTGGACGCCTTCATCGTCGTCCTCGACGCCTGGTCGGGCACGCGCGAGGGAAGGGACGACCTGGTGACGGTCGGGCTCGAGCTCCTGCTCGCCGACCGCGACCACGTGGAGCGCCGCCTGGAGCGCGTGGGCAAGGAGGCGAAGTCGGGCGACCCGGCGCCTCGCGCCGAGGCCGCCGAGCTCGAGCGCGTCCTCGCGCACCTCGACGCCGAGCGCCCGCTGTCCGACTACGAGGGCGAGCTGCCCGCCGCCCTCGAGCCGTTGACGACGAAGCCGCTGGTGCCCGTCCTGAACGGCGCCGGAGGCATCGACCTGAAGCTCGAGGCGGAGCTCGCCGAGCTGCCCGAGGAGGAGGCGGCGGCGTTCCGCGAGCGCGAGTCGGCGCTCGCCGAGGTCACCCGCAGCCTCTTCGCGGCGCTCGACCTCGTCAGCTTCTTCGCCGCGAGCGAGAAGGAGACCCGCGCGTGGACGCTGCCCCGTGGACAGACGGCGCTCGACGCGGCCGCCACGATCCACACCGACCTCGCCCGCGGCTTCATCCGCTGCGAGGTGATCCGCTGGGACGACCTCGTCGAGTGCGGCTCGCACGCGGAGGCCGCGAGGCGGGGGCTCCAGCGGCTCGAGGGCAAGGGCTACGCCGTCGAGGACGGCGACGTGCTGAACGTGCGCTTCAGCCCGCCGCGGTGACGGGCCGCGTCGTCGCGGCGGCGTCGAGCGCGTTCGCGTGGTAGAGGACGGCCGCCTCGGCCGTCCGCGCGCCGCGGGCGTCGTGGTGGGCGGCGACGCAGTGCAGCACCTCCGCGAGGGCCTCGGGCTCGACGCCGCCCGCGCGCTCCTCGATCAGCCGGAGGCCGAGGTGGACGTGGCCGAGGAGCTTCCCCTCGGCTGTCGGCAGGAAGAGCGGGCCGCGGTCGAGCTCGCGGGCCCGTCCGGCGTCGTGGAGGAGCGCGGCGGCGAGGAGCACGTCGGCGCGCAGTCGCGCGTGGAGCTGGGCGGAGTCCCGACACAGCGAGGCGACGGCGACGGTGTGCTCGAGCAGGCCGCCGGCCCACGAGTGGTGCGAGTCCGGGGTCGCCGGGAGCAGGCGCAGGCGCGCGCGGAAGTCGCCGTCGCCGAGGAAGCGGCCGACGAGGGAGCGGAGGCCGGGGTGGGCGATCTCCGCCGCGAGGAACTCGAAGAAGCCGTCGAGCTCGTCGACGTCCCGCCGCGGCTCGGGCACGAGCGCGGCCGGGTCGGCCTCGGCGGCCTCGAGCGAGCGCACCTCGAGCTGGAGCCGGTCGCGGAAGCGCTCGACGCGGCCGAGCACGCGCACGGCGTCGCCCTCGCCGAAGCGCTTGTCGAGGAGCTCGACGTCGTTCCAGACGCGCGCCTCGATCCTCCCCGTCGGGTCGACGAGCTCGAGCGCGAGGTAGGGTCTCCCGGAGCGGGTGCGGAGGCGCCGCTTCGAGGCCACCGCGAAGAGGCCCTCGACGACGCGATCCTCGGCCAGCTCCGCGATCGGCACGCCGCGATTCTAGGTCCGGGGACGGATGGTAAGCTGGCCCGCGGTGCCCCTGCTGAAGCCGTTTCGCGCCCTGCGCTACGACGTCGGGGCGGCGGGGCCGCTCGACGATCTGGTCGCACCTCCGTACGACGTCATCACGGCCGAGGCGAACGCGCGGCTCGCGGCTCGGAGCCCCTGGAACGTCGTGCGCCTCGTGCGGCCGGAGCGGCCCCAGCAGGCCGCGCGGGCGCTCGCCGACTGGTTGGAGCGGGGCGTGCTCGTGCGCGAGGAGCGGCCCGCGCTCTGGCTGCTCGAGGAGGAGTTCACCGGGCCGGACGGCCTGCGGCGGAGGCGGCGCGGGATCGGGGGCCGCGTCCGGCTGGAGCCGTACCGCGCCGGGCACGTGCTGCCGCACGAGCGCACCTTCGACGACGCGAAGGAGGCTCGCCTCGAGCTGCTGCGCGCGCTGCGGACGAAGCCCTCGCCGATCTTCCTCCTCCACCACGGGACGGCGCCCGAGCCGGCGGGAGAGCCAGAGCTCGTGGCGGAGCTGGACGGCGTCGTCAGCCGGCTCTGGCGCTTCGACGACCCGGCTGCGATGGAGGCGCTCGCCGCGGCGGTGCGCGAGCCGCTGCTCGTCGCCGACGGCCATCACCGCTACGAGACGGCGCTCCGGTTCCACGCCGAGGAGGGAAGCGAGGAGACGGCGTACGTGCTCGCCGTGCTCGTCGGCAAGGACGACGAAGGCCTCGAGATCTTCCCCACGCACCGGGTGACGGGAGGGACCGTGCCGGAGCTGGACGGCGAGGTGCGGCAGACGGCGCTCGCGGCCGCCGACGACGCCCAGGCCGCTCTTGCCGCCGCTCCCCGCGACCGGGCCGCGTTCGTCCTCGTCCGCCCCGGGGGCGCCGCGCTCGTCCAGGCGCCCGGGGCGGGCCTCGACACCGCCTTCGTGGACTCGCTGCCGCTCGAGGACGTGCGCTACACCGCCAGCGCGGCGGACGCCCGCGCGGCGGTGGCGCGCGGCGAGGCGACGGCCGCTTTCCTCGTGCGCCCGCCGACCGTGGCACAGGTCGAGGCCTTCGCCCGGGCAGGAGAGCGCATGCCGCCCAAGAGCACGTACTTCTTCCCCAAGCTGACGAGCGGCCTCCTGCTCTCGCCCTTCGACGAGTGACGGGCGGCGTCGACTGGCTCGCGGTCTGCCGTGAGGCGGCCGCCGACGTAGGGCGCGTCCTCGGCGAGCTTCCCACCCGGCTCGAGCGCGAGCCGCGCGTCGGCGACGGCGAGGGCGGCGACGAGACGACGGCCGTCGACGCCGCCGCCGAGGCTGCGGTCGTCCGGCGGCTCGAGGAGGTCGCTGCGGGCGGCGCCGGCTTCACGCTCGTCTCCGAGGAACTGGGGGAGCGCGCCTTCGGAGACGGCGGCGACGGGCTGCGGATCGTCTGCGACCCGATCGACGGCAGCCTGAACGCGAAGCGCGGCATCCCGTTCTTCTCGCTTGCCCTCGCCGTCGCCTCCGGCCCCCGCATGGAGGACGTGCAGCTCGGCTTCGTCCAGGACTACGGGAGCGGCGAGCAGTGGGTCGCGCGCCGCGGCGAGGGCGCGTTTCTCGACGAGCGGCCGCTCGACGGCCCCGGCCCGAAGGAGCGGATCGAGATCCTCTCCTTCGAGGCGACGCGCACCGACCTCGTCGCCGAGCGGGTCGCCGGCATGGTCGGGCTCGCGTACCGGACGCGGATCATGGGCTCGCTCGCCCTCTCGCTCTGCCACCTCGCCGCCGGGCGGGTGGACGCGGTCGTCTCGCTGAAGCCGGCGCGGAGCGTCGACATCGCGGCCGCGCAGCTCCTCGTGCGCGAGCGGGGGCTCGCCATCGACCTCCCCGACGACCCGCCCTTCCGGGATGCTCCCCTCGACCTGGCCGCCCGGTCGCGGGTCGTCGCGGCGGCCACGCCGGCCCTCTGCGCCGAGCTCTACGCCCGGCTCGGCTCGTCGTCCTGAGGCGCAGGAGCGGGCTCGCCCGCTTCCCCCGGACGCAGGACGTCCACGATCCGGTGCGGGAGACTGCGCTCCAGCTTGTACGACTCGAGCATCATCTCGCTGATCCGCGCCCTGGCCGCGCTCGGGTTCGTCCAGTGAGCCCCCGCCTCCGTTGCGACGCGCGCGTCGAGCGCCCACACCTCTTCGGCGAGGCGCTCGAGGGCGCGGAAGGCGCTGGCATCGCGGTGGGCGACGCCGACGAGGCTCTGGATCGTGGACGTGAGGTGTCGGCGCATGTCGGCGTCGTAGTCCAGGATCGTCTGCTCGGTGAACCGCTGCTCGCGCATCCCTGCCGCGGCCGTGAACCAGACGATCGTCTGCAGCGCCGACGCGAGGTGCGTCGTCAGCTCGACGACGGCGGCTGCTCGCGCGTCCTCGGCGTCCTGCTCCCGCGCGCGCAACCAGCGCTCGTGCCCGAGCTTCCGTTCGTGGCGGCCGCTCAGCCACACGCCCGTGAAGGCGCCCGTCGCGCCGATCAGCGCCGCCAGGATCCCGAGGGCGAACTCGATGAGGCCACGTTAGTGCCTGCTCTGGACGGCGCCTGACGACGCGGCCAGGCGACGTTCCAAGTTCGCCCTCACCGCGGGCCACTCGTCGTCCGTGATCGCGTAGTACGCCGAGTCGCGCAGCTCGCCGCCGCGAACCAGCATGTGCTTGCGGAAGATGCCCTCGAAGCGCGCGGGCAGCGCCTCCAGCGCGCGCCGGGAGCGCTCGTTGCGCGCGTCCGTCTTGAACTCGACCCGCATGCAGCCGAGCGTCTCGAACGCGTGGGCGAGGAGCAGGAGCTTCGCCTCGATGTTGACCCCTGTTCCCCACGTGCGTCGCGCGTTCCAGGTCCAGCCGATCTCGAGGCCTCGGTGCTCGGGGCGGGGAGTCAGGAAGCGCGTGCTCCCCACCGGCTCGCCGCTCTCCCGCAGCAGGACGGCGAACGGCGCCTCTGTGCCCGCCTCGGCCGCCGCTAGGGCGCCCTCGAGCCAGCGCTCGAACGTCTCCGGCTCGTCCGCCGACACGGGCATCCAGCGCCAGACGTCAGGGTCGGCCGCGGCGGTCCGGAGCCCGTCGGCGTGGGCCCGCGTGAGCGGCTCGACGACGACGAGTCGCCCTTCGAGGCGCACCGCGAGGCCCTCCCAGACGGGGTGGGTCACGCGTCCAGGATGAAGACCGGCGTGCCCTCCTGCACCCGCTCGAAGAGCCACTCGGCCTCGGCGACGAGCATGCGCACGCAGCCGTGCGAGGCGGAGTAGCCGATCGAGGCGGCGTCGGGCGTTCCGTGGATGCCGATCAGCGGCTCCGACAGGCCCATCCAGCGCGTGCCGAGCGGGTTGCCCGGGCCCGGCGGGACGGGCTCGGCGCCCGCGGCCCAGTCCGAGTCCGGCGGGTACCACCACGGGTCGCGCTGCTTGTCGACGACAGTGAAGCTCCCGAGGGGGGTCGGGTACGTGGCCATCCCGGTCGCCACGCCGAACTTCCGCTCCACGCGCATGCCGTTCGGGCCCGCGCCGCGGTAGAGGACGAGCCGGTTCGACGCGCGCCGGATGACGATCGCGGGGCCGAGGTCGTCCAGCGTCACACGCGGGCGGAGGATCTCGACGGGAAGCTGCAGCGGCCCGTGGTCCTTGGAGCGGAGCGCGCTCGTGACCATCGTCCGGAGGGTGGAGCGGTAGACGCTGTGGCCGAAGCGGGCGCGCCTCGCGACCGGCCGGACGCCCTTCAGCTCGATCCGGGCGTTGCGGGGGGCGCGGTCGAAGTCGCGGGCGAACCCGTTCGCCCACCGCTTCAGCCGTCCCTGGGTCACGGCAACGTCGAGGCGCACCTCCGATCGCGCGGGAGCGGCGAGCGCGTCGCGCACGGCAGCGTCCACGTCCGCCGCAGCGCCCAGCGTCCGCGGTGTGAAGCGCCAGCTCTCGCCGCGGAAGGTGAGGGTGAGGGGCCGGGCGGCGAAGCGCTCGAGGCGCTTGCGTGCGCGGGCTTCCGTGAGGCCGGAGAGGTCGACGCCGGCGGCCGTGACACCGTCCGCCACGACTCGCGGCGCGGCCTCGGCGTTCCGCTGCACGCGGGCGGCCGCGCCGGCCGCCACGAAGGCGAGCGTGACGAGCACGAGCGCCGTCGCCAGCAGCCTGCCCGTGCGCCAGATGCGGTAGCGACGGTAGGTCACGCCCTGGCCTCGAGCGACTCGGCGACGCGAAGGAGCTCGGCGCGCGAGACGCCGCCGCTGACGGTGACGACGAGGTCGTCGGTCTGAGCCCACAGATGCGGGACGTTCAGCGGCACGATGAGGACATTCGCTTCGACGTCGGACAGCGCGCCCCTGCCCAGGAGGACGCGCTCGGGCTCGTCGACGTAACCCTCGCCGGTCGCCAGCGGATCGCTCCACGCGTCGGGCGAGCCGGGCACGTGACGGAGGCGCGTCGTCACCAGGATCTCGTCGAGGCCGCGCCGGAAGGAGAGCGATACGACGTCCGTCGAGGGCGGGTTGCCCGCTTCCACGCCCGTCGGGGAGCCGGGCCCCGGCGCAACGGCGACCTCGGCGAGCTCGAAGCCCTCCGGAACCCAGGCCGGAACGAGCGGGGCGTAGCCGACGGCGGCCGCCGCCTCGTCGAGCGCCACCCGCCGAAAGCCCTCGTCGGTCCGCATGACCTCCGTCCCCTCCGGGAAGCGGAGCGCGAACGTCCTGCGGGGGAGCGGCTCGTCGACGGCGAGCTTCTCGATCCGCAGCTCGTCGAGCGGCTGCCCGTTCTTCAGCTCCAGCACCCGGACGGGGATTCCCGTCTCCCGGTCGACCCAGATCGAGAAGCGGTCGCCCGAGTGCTCGGGGACGATCTGGTTCACCGCGGCCGGGACGTCGAGCCGCCACGCCGGCCGCCCCCGGTAGGCGGACTCGCGCACGCGCGGGTCCTCGGCGGCGAGCAGCGCGCGGACGAAGGCCCCGTACTCGTTCTCGAGGATGGGGTCGATCGGGCCCGGGTCTGGGGGTCCGGGCGCCAGGCCTCTCCGCTCGGAGGCGAACAGCGGCCCCTCGCCGGCGAGGCTCGCGCTCGGGTTGAGGGAGCGCTGGATGCCCCGCTCGGCGTCGTAGGCGACGTTCTCCTCCAGCGTCAGCCCCGTGAGGCGGAAGTCGCCCCGCGCTGTCAGGGCGAAGCGCCAGCGCTGCGCCCCCTTCCAGCCGTAGGCGCCCTCGAAGCCGGGGCCCCGGGCGACGAGCTCGCCGGTCAGCGTCTCGGCGCTTGCCAGGGCGATGCGCACCCTCGCCTGGATCTCTGCCGCGGCAGGCTCCGGCCGCACGACCTGCGGCGCGTCGTCCGGAAGGCCGGCGACGAGCCAGATCGCGGCCGCGACCGCCGCCGCGAAGGCGAGGCGGACGCCCCAGCGCACGTCGGCGCGCCGCGCGAGCCGGCGCCTGCGAGGCGCTGCCCGCCGCGCCGTCCGCGCCTCGGCGAGCAGCCGGTGGAGGTCGGCGTAGAACTCGGGGCGGTGCTCGGGCGTCTCGAGCGCGCGGAGAGCGGCGCCGAGCCTCTCGTCACGGTAGCGCGTCACGCCGCCTGCCCCCCGAGGTGCGAGCGCAGGCCCGCCCGCGCCCGGCTGAGGCGGGAGGCGACGGTTCCCTCCGGGACGTCGAGGATACGGGCCGCCTCGCGGTAGTCGAAGCCCTGCGCGTCGACGAGCAGGACGGCGGCGCGCTCCTCCGGCGCGAGCCTCGTGAGCGCCTCCGCCAGGTCGGCGCGGCGCGCGACCGCCTCGCCCGGATCGGCCCACGGCCCGGGAGACTCCTCCACGTCCTCGTAGGGGACCGACCGCCGCCGGCCCGGTCGCTTCAGCTCGTCGAGGCAGGCGTTGTAGACGATCCGGTAGAGCCAGGTCCCCAGCCGCGAGCGGCCGCGGAAGCGCGGCAGGCCGCGGAACGCCTTCACGTAGGCCTCCTGGAGGGCGTCGTCCATCAGGTCGCGGTCTCCGAGGAGCCGGTAGGCGAGGGCGCGGAGCCCCGGGTCGTAGTGTCGGATCACGGCTGCGAACGCCTCCTGGTCGCCGCGCCGGGCCCGGTCGACGACGTCCGGAGGGACGTCGACGGAGGGGCCCAGCGCGGCTGCGGTGGTCATCTCCGGCCTTTTGACGATCGGACGCACGCGTTCCTTCGCGTCAGGGGACGAGGCGGACCGGGATGCGGACCTCGTGCGGGGGCCGGCCCTCTCCCGCGGCGTCGTCGTCGTGGACGACGAGCCAGCCGTCCTGGCCGGCGTCGACCTCGAAGGGAACCGCGACGCGGTAGTCGCCGCGGCAGCCGGTACCGCAGGTCGCCGTCGTGAACGTCTCGGCGATCACCCGCTCGTTCGCGTCGAGGATCTTCACCGTCACGTTCGCCTCGAAGACGTTCGCGCTTCCGCGGACGACGACCGGGCTCCGTACCTCGGCGCCGAACGTCGGCGCCGCGACGAGGATCGGCGGCAGGAGGTCGACGTAGTCCCGGCGCGTGAGCGGGTGGTCGATGATGATCCCCTCGCCTCCGAGCACCTCGACGGGCCGGCCGTCGAGGCTGAAGAGGACGCCCTTCACGGTCGGGAACTGCGTGATCGTGTAGACGATCTGGGCCAGCCGCATCTGCATGGACGCGGTGCCGCCGCCCGACTCGAACTCGGACGTGAGGTCGACGCGGGCGACGCCGTCGTCGATCGTGAGCCCGAGGAGCTGGGTGCCCTCGGGCACCGCCGTCGAGAGCCCGTGGTCGCGCTCGAAGCTCTCCGGCCCGGCGAGCACGGCCTCGATCGCCGCCGTGCCGATGCGTGGCGTGCTGCCCTCGGTGCGGTAGCTGACGAAGAGGCCGTCGTCGTTCGCCCACCAGACCTGGTAGGTCACGGTCTCTCCGGCGCTCTCGTCCCCGGAGTCGCCTTCACCGCCGCCGCCGTCGCCCGCGGACGTCGGGGGCGGAACCTCCTCGGTCTCCGAGCCGGTCGTAGCCTCCGGAGCCGGGGGAACCGGGCCGGCCGGGGTGGCCTCGCCGTTCGAGCCGCAGCTCGCGGTGAGGACGCCGAGCGCCGCCGCGAGGACGAGTGCCGGGACGAGCAGAAGCCTCTTCATGTCTGCCTCCTTGGGAAACGCTGTACGTCCAGCGTGCCGCGCCCGGGCAACGCGGCCCTCACCGGCGCGTAACGGTTACGTAACGGGAAGGCGGAGCGTGAAGCGGGAGCCGGCGCCGGGCTCGCTCGCCACGGCGATGTCGCCGCCCAGGAGGCGGGCGTTCTCGAGCGCGATGGCGAGGCCGAGCCCCGTGCCGTGGCCCGCGCGCGCCCGGTCGGCCTTGTAGAAGCGCTCGAAGAGGTGCGGCAGGTCCTCGCGGGCGATGCCGGGCCCGCGGTCGGAGACCTCGACGAAGGCGCCGACGCCGTCCCTGCCGACGCGGACCGCCACGTCGCGCCCGCCGTGCTCGAGGGCGTTCCCGACGAGATTGGCGACGATGCGCTCGACGCGCCGCGGGTCGGTCGTGAGGACGACCTCGTCGGCGTCCAGGCGGAGGCGCTCCTCCCAGCCGCGCGCCCGGAGCGTCGAGGCGACGAGCGAGCCGACGTCGACCGGCTCCGGGCGCAGCGGCTGGGTGCCGGCGTCGAGCCGCGAGATCTCCATCAGGTCCTCGACGAGGTCGCGTAGGCGGGCCACGTCGGCGACGAGCAGCTCGGCCGGGCGCCTGGCTTCGGGCGGCATGCGGTCGACGTGCTCGCCGAGCAGCGACGCCTCGTTGACGATCGCTGTCAGCGGCGTGCGCAGCTCGTGCGCCACGTCCGCCGTGAAGCGGCGCTCGCGCGCCTGCGCCTCCGAGAGCTCCGTGATCTTTGTCTCGAGCGCCTCCGCCATCTCGTTGAAGGATGTCGCCCAGGCGCCGAACTCGTCCTCGCGCTCCACGGGCAGACGCGTGGCCAGGAGCCCCTCCGCCAGGGAGCGGGCCGCCTCGCTCGCCCGTGCGACGGGCGCGAGCGTCCGGCGGGCGAGCACGAAGCCGGCGAGGGCGCCGAGGACGACGACGACGCCGAGCCCGGCGAGCAGGATCGTGCGCAGCTCCGCGAGCTCGTCCCGAAGCTCCTCCTCGGAGAAGAAGAAGTACGCCTCGTCCTCGTCCGACCCGGGAACCCGCCCGCCCACGACCAGGTACGGGGTGTCGGCGACGGTCGTGCGCTCGTAGGCGATCTGCCCGGTGGCGACGAGCTTCCGGACGTCGGGCGGGATCTGCTCCTCGCCGAGCGAGAGGCTCGACGGGTGCGCCTCGCCGTCGGCGAGGAGGACCGTGTCGAAGCCACCGCGGAGCTGGAGCGCCGCCAGAAGGCTCTCGGGCCCTTCCGCCGGGAGGAC
>JAICGP010000050.1 GCA_025923055.1 Thermoleophilia bacterium | reverse complement strand
TCCGAGCAGCTCGGGAGGCTCGAGTCGACGCTCTTCCAGCAGATCCGGCGGACCGCGGACCTCGTCGAGCAGCTCCTCGACCTCTCGCGCCTCGACGCCGAGGCGATCGCCGTCGAGCCGCGACCGGTCGAGGTCGCTCCGGTCCTCGAGGAGACGGTGCGGACGGCGGCCGGCGAGCGGCTGGGCGAGGTCGTCGTCGAGGCGGACGCCCGGCTGCGGGCGATGGTCGACCCCTCCGTGCTCGAGCGGGTCGTCTCGAACCTCGTCGTCAACGCGCTCCGCTACGGCGCCGCTCCGGTCCACGTGCGCGCGGTGCAGAACGACCGTCACTTCCGCGTCGTCGTCGAGGACGCGGGGGCCGGCGTCCCGCCGGAGTTCGTCCCACGGCTCTTCGAGCGCTTCACGCGCAGCCGCGGCGCCGCGCAGCCGAGCGGCGGCAGCGGGCTCGGCCTCGCCATCGCGCGCTCGTACGCGCGGGCCCACGGCGGCGAGCTCCTCTACGAGCCGGCGACCCCGCAGGGCTCCCGCTTCGAGCTCGTCGTGCCCGCGCGGCCGGTGGAGGAGCCCTCCCCGTGACGGAGCTCAGGCGCCGGCGGCTCGAGGAGAACCAGACGCTCTTCCGTGAGCTCAACGAGCGGATCGGAGCGACCGCCGCGGCCCAGGGCGGAGGCGTGCACGCCTACGAGTTCGTCTGCGAGTGCGCCGACATCGACTGCTTCGCGGGCTTCGAGCTCCCGCTGGAGGACTACCGCCGCGTCCGCGAGGCCGGCGAGCGCTTCCTCGTCGTCCCGGGCCACGAGCGCCCGGAGGTCGAGGAGGTCGTCGAACGCCTCGAGGGCATCGGCGTCGTGCAGCCGCGCCCGGCGGGCGAGGGCGGCGCGGAAGCCGCAGTCGGCTGAGGCCGCCGGCAGACGCAAACAGGGGAGGCATTTGCCTCCCCTGCCGATTTCGCCGCCACGGCTGCGGCTCCCGGGCGACTCCGGACGCCTGGCAGGGGAGCTGCGGCTTCTCTCCTGTCGGCGCTTTGCCTGGCTCCGTGATCGGCTGCGGAGGCCCCGGCCCGCATCCCTCGAACGAGCGACTCGGCCGCCTTGCGGGCGACGGGACGATGAGGGAGGATGCCGGCGCCGATCAGTTCACAACCTAGGGGGAAACGATGAGTCCATCGGTAGACGCCCGCGGCGTGCGCCGCGGCGCGCTTCCGGCGCTGATCGCGCTCGTCGCCGTCGTCCTCGCGCTCGGCGCTACGGCGCCGGCCGGGGCGCAGGTGACCGGCCCGGTCTTCGTCGACGGGCAGGCCCAGCCGGTCTTCACGGCGGGCCCGACGACCTGGGTCAGGGAGGAGCTCTGGGTCGAGTCGGAGATCGACAGCGATTTCGACGGGAAGCTCGACCGGATCCACGTCGACGTCACCCGAGTGCAGGAGACGGAGACGATCGGCCTCAAGGTGCCCGTCGTCTTCGAGGTCAGCCCCTACTACGGCGGGAGCGTCGACGTCGTCAACTGGAACGTCGACCACGAGATCGGGCAGCCGCCGACGACGAGGCCGGTGACGGCGCCCGTCTTCCGGGACACGAGCCCGATCATCTCCAACTCGCACGTGAGCACGTGGGTGCCGCGCGGCTTCGCCGTCGTCCACGCCGAGGGGACGGGTACCGGCCTCTCGGAGGGATGCCCGACGACCGGCGACCCGTTCGAGACGCTCGGCCCGAAGGCCGTCGTCGACTGGCTGAACGGCCGCGCCAAGGCGTACACGAGCCCGACCGGCGGCGACCAGGTGATGGCCGACTGGACGACGGGCAAGGTCGGCATGATCGGGACGTCCTACAACGGGACGCTTCCGATCGGCGTGGCCACGACCGGCGTCGAGGGCCTGGAGGCGATCGTGCCCATCTCGGCCATCTCGAGCTGGTACGACTACTACCGCGCCAACGGGGCGGTCCGCGCGCCCGGCGGCTTCCAGGGCGAGGACGCGGACGTGCTCGCCGAGTACACGTACACGCGGCCGGACCAGCAGATCTGCCGGCCGGTGATCGCCGACCTCGCCGCGAAGCAGGACCGTGTCACGGGCGATTACAGCCCCTTCTGGGACGCCCGCAACTACATGAACGACATCGAGAACGTGCGCGCCGCCTCGCTCGTCGCCCACGGCAACAACGACTGGAACGTGATGACGAAGCACGCGGCCGTCTACTACCAGTCGCTCAGGGAGCGCGGCGTGCCGCACATGCTCTACTGGCACCAGGGCGGGCACGGCGGCTCGCCGCCGCTCGTACGGACGAACCGCTGGTTCAGCCGCTACCTCTGGGAGCACGAGAACGGGGTCGAGAACGACCCGCGCGCCTGGGTCGTCCGCGAGGGGCAGAGCTCGCAGAACCCGACGCCGTATCGCGAGTGGCCGGACCCGGATGCGGCTCGGGTGACGCTGAGCTTCGCCGGCAACGGGCTGGAGACGGGCGAGCTCAGGTTGAAGGAAGGGAAGCGCTCGTTCCAGACGCTCGTCGACAACGCGACGATCAGCGCCGCGACGCTCATGAACGCGGCCTCGTCGCCGCATCGACTGCTCTTCAAGACGCCGGCGCTCCTGAAGCCGATCCGGATCAGCGGGACGCCGACGATCCAGCTCCACATGGCGTTCGGCAAGCCGAAGGCGAACCTGACGGCGCACCTGGTCAGCTACCCGGCCGGCGGCGGCAACGGCACCGTCATCAGCCGAGGCTGGATCGACCCGGAGAACCGGCATTCCCCGGCCGTCACCGAGGCGATCCAGGTCGGAACGAGCTTCAAGCTCACGTTCGACCTCCAGCCGAAGGACTCCGTGATCGCGGCGGGCCGCCGCCTGGGAGTCATGATCCTCTCGAGCGATCGTGATTACACGATCCGGCCGGCGCCGGGGACCGAGCTGACGATGGACCTCAGGGAGAGCCAGCTGCGCCTGCCGATCGTCGGAGGCCCTTCGGCGTTCACGAACGCCTTCGACTGGGACGACTAGGCGGACGGCCGGGGCCACAGGCGAGGAGGCGCCCCGCCGCGGGGCGCCTCCTCCCGCTGCGTCTCGAGTCGTGTAAAGATGCCCGCGCTGCGGCTCCCGTATCGCAGGGACGGGACGGAGGAGAGCTGGCAGGAAAAGGGGGTAGCAGTATGAGACGCGTTCTGTCGTCGGCCGCGGCGCTCGCGGTCGGCCTCGTCTTCGCGGTCGCGGCCCAGGGAGCAGGCACCGGGCCGCCGGTGACGGTCGTCGAGGGCGGCACGGTGCCGGGCACCGCGAAGCACCTCAGGGTGGTCGGCTTCGACCCGCTCCTCGCCCGCGGGATGAACGCCGCGCCGGCCGTCCTCGACGACGCCGGCTACGTCTACGTCGGCAATCGGACCGACGGGGGCGAGGGGCACCCGAACCCTGGCATCCTCGTCGTCGACACGTCCGATCCGAGCGATCCGGAGGTCGTCAACGAGATCGGCCCGCCCTTCGCTGGAAACCCGGGCGAGACGACGCGCGAGCTGCGGATCTGGCAGGACGAGAAGATCCTCGTCGTGCTCACGTTCACGTGCAGCTCGGTCATCCACGACTGCGAAGGAAGCGTGACGCCGAACTTCCGCTTCTTCGACCTGAGCGACCCGGCGAGCCCGGAGTTCATGTTCAACTTCGTCCCGAGGCAGGCCAACGGCTCGATCCGGACGCCGCACGAGTTCTTCCTCTGGGTCGACCCGGACGACTCGAGCCGCGCCTACATCTGGGCGAGCACTCCGACCGGGTCCCGCAACCCGGCCCAGGCGAGCATGCTCGTCTGGGACGTCAGCGCCGTCGCGAGCGGCGTCAACCCGACCCTGATCGCGCAGGGGACGTGGGTGAACCAGTACGAGCCCGGCGGCTTCGACGGCCGGCTCGCCCTCCACTCCATCGATGTCTCCGCGGACGGGAGGACGACGACGCTCGCCCACCAGCGCGGCCACACGCTCGCGCTCGACACGAGCGAGGTCGTCGACTCGCCGCCGCCGGCCGGCACGGTCATCGACCTGAACGACGACCTGCTCACGAGCCCGCTCGACCGCCCGAAGTGGGGGACGGCCGACGACGACTGCGTGTCCGAGTGCGCCGAGAGCCACTCCGCGGAGCAGGTGCCGGGCCGCGACCTGATCGTCAACACGGACGAGATCTACGGGACGTTCACGCTGCCGTTCCACGGCTGCCCGTGGGGCTGGGTGCACGTGATCGACACCTCCGATCCGTCCGCGCCGGAGATCGTCAGCGAGTACAGGACGACGAAGAACGTCTGCCCGGCCGACGACCCGCTCACGCAGCAGTTCACGAGCTACGCGTCGCACAACCCGACCGTGACGAAGAACCTCGTCCTCCTGACGTGGCACTCGGCGGGGCTCCAGGTCATCAACATCGTCCGGGCGAACCGGCCGAGGCAAGCCGGCTGGTTCAGCCCCGAGCCGCTCCCCGAGGTGGCGACCGAGGATCCGGCCCTGAACGGCGGGCCGAACAAGGTGACGATGTGGAGCTACCCGATCGTCGACGACGGGCTCATCTACGCCGTCGACCTGCGGAACGGGCTCTACATCCTGCGCTACCGCGGCCCGTTCTCGGGCCAGATCGGCAAGGCCGACTTCCTGGAGGGCAACTCCAACCAGGGCGACCTGCCGGAGATCGATTCGACCGGCTAGAAGCTGCGTGCGTTCGGAAGGGGCCGGCTCCGGCCGGCCCCTCCGCTACCGGTCGGGGCGGCGCGCCTGCAGGCCGATGCGGACGATGACGAACTCCGCGGGTCGCAGCGGCGCGACGCCGACGTCGACGACCAGCCGGCCGGAGTCGATGTCGTCCTGGGTCGTCGTCGTGCGGTCGCAGCGGACGACGAATGCATCCGCCGCCCGCGAGGTGGGGAACGCGCCCTGTCGGAGGAGGCCGCGGAGGAACGTGCGCACGGCCGCGCGGACCTGCGCCCACAGCCGCTCGTCGTTCGGCTCGAACACCGTCCAGCGAGTCCCCTGCTCGACACTCTCCTCGACGAAGAGCGCTAAGCGTCGCACCGAGACGTACTTCCAGTCGTTGTCCGATTCCGCGCGCGTGCGTCCCGACGAGACGCGCGCCGGGCCCGAGACCGGGCGGCGGATCGCGTTGACGCCGGCGTCGGCGAGCGCGGCGAGGGCGTCCTCGGGAACGTCGAGCGCCGGCCCGACGACGCCCCGCAGCGACTCCCGCTCACCCGACGCCTTCCAGACGCCGCGCTCGCGGTCGACGCGCGCGATGACGCCCGCGACTGCGCCTGCGGCCGCAACCTCCCGCTCGCCCGCCGGACCGCGCACCCGCAGCCGCGGGAAGTAGACGGCCGCGTTCCTGCCGCCGCCGAACGAGCGAGCCCAGCCGACGACGGTGGCCACCGTCCGGTCGGCCGGCGGGTCGACGAGGTAGAAGGCGCGGCACCGCTCCGCGAGGAGCGCGGCGTCGACGGCGAGCGACGTCGCTCGTCCGAGCCGCGCCGTCGCCGGCACGACCAGGAGGTTGAAGTTCAGGTCCGTGAGCAGGTCGAGCGAGCGCCGCGGGCGCCACTCGTCGAGCCCGACGACCCAGGCATGCGTGCCGCCGTTCTCGAAGAAGAGGCGCACCGCGTCGGCCGTCTCCCCCTCGGCGTTGCCCGTCGCGCGCTCGAACTCCTCCGCCGAGGTGGCGAGGAACGGCTCCCGCCCCGCCGCCCCGGGGAGCGCGCCCACGACCGCCGCGACGGATGTCGGCGCCGCGGCGATGCGATCCCGCGCCCGCCGGGGTCTGGCCATCAGGAGAGCGCGCGGGCCACGTCTCCGAGGCGCTCGAAGCGTGCGCCGGCGTCGAGGCAGTGGCGGACGAAGCGCTCGAGCATGGCGACGCGGGAGCCGCGCCCGATCACCTGCGGATGCATCGTGACGGTGAGCACGCCGGCGTCCACGTGCTCGTGCATCCAGTCGAACTCGGCCTGCCAGATCTCGAGCACGGCGCGGGGCGTCGCGCCGCCCTTCCGGTAGGGATCGAAGTTGAACTGGAAGTGCACCCAGTCGTCGAGCTCGAAGCTGAGCGGGAGCTCCCAGAAGCTCGCCTCGCGGCCGCGCTCGAGCGGCTCGCCGCGCCCGACGCGGTCGCCGATCCGCGGGCGGAAGGGCCGGTAGTCGTCGGCCATGAGGCTCGAGTCGTAGACGAAGCCGAGCTCCTCGACGAGTGCGAGCGTCGACTCCGAGAGGTCGGCCGACGGCGCGCGGAAGCCCAGCGGCGTGACGCCGATCGCCGCGAGCGTCTCCAGCGCGCGCTCCATGTCGGCCCTCTCCTCGGCCGGCGTCTGGGTGCTCGGGTCGAGGTGCGCGTACGAGTGGTGGGCGATCTCGTGGCCCGCCTCGAGAATCGCGTCCGTCTCCTGGGGAAATGACTCGACCGTGTGGCCGGGGACGAAGAACGTCGCCGGCAGCCCGTGCTCCTGGAGGAGGGCGAGCACTCTCGGAACGCCGACGCGCGCCCCGTACTCGCCCCGCCAGAGCATCGCCGGCGTCACGTTGTCGTAGGCGAGCCAGACGGAGAGCGCGTCGAAGTCGAACGTGAGGCAGACCGTGCTCTGCGGCATCCGCGCGGATGCTACGGGACCGCGTCCTTACAATCAGAAGGATGGAAGACCCGGCACCGCTCGTCGTCACGCTCGAGCCGCTCGACGACCACCTGATCGTCGAGCCGGTAGACGAGGAGGTCGAGACGAGGACGGGGCTCATCATCCCGCAGAGCGCCGAGGCCGGCTGCCGCTCCGGGATCGTCACCGCGGTCGGCTCGGAGGCCGCGGGTATCGACCCGGGCGACAAGGTGCTCTATCCCAAGGGCGCCGGCTACGACGTCCGCCTCGGCGGGGTCACCTGCAAGGTCCTGCGCCGGGGCGAGCTCATCGCCCGCGTGCACGACTGACCGGCGCGGAGGCAGGCGCCGTTTCGAGGCGCGGTCAGCAGGGCATTCGTGGCAGGTGACCCAGGTCGTCGTCGTGACGGGCGCGTCGGCCGGCGTCGGCCGCGCGGTCGCCCGGGAGTTCGCCCGCCACGGCGCGAGCGTCGGCCTGCTCGCGCGCGGACGCGAGGGGCTGGAGGGCGCCCGCCGGGAGGTCGAGGCGGCCGGCGGTCGCGCGCTCGTCGTCCCCACCGACGTGGCCGACTACGAGCAGGTCGAGGCCGCCGCGCAGGCGGTCGAGGGAGAGCTCGGCCGGATCGACGTCTGGGTGAACGACGCGATGACGACGGTCTTCGGCGAGTTCCTCGACGTCTCGCCGGAGGAGTTCGCGCGCGCGACCGCGGTCACGTACCTCGGGCTCGTCTGGGGAACGCGCGCCGCACTCGCGCGAATGCTGCCACGCGACCGAGGCACGATCGTCCAGGTCGGCTCCGCTCTCGCGTACCGCGGCATCCCGCTCCAGGCTCCCTACTGCGGCGCGAAGCACGCGGCCAAGGGCTTCTTCGAGTCCGTGCGCTGCGAGCTTCGCCACCGCGGAAGCCGCGTCCAGATGACGATGGTGCAGCTCCCCGGGCTGAACACGCCGCAGTTCGAGCACTGCCTGGCGCGGACGCCCGACCATCCCCGCCCGGTGCCACCCGTCTTCCAGCCCGAGGTCGCCGCCGAGGCGGTCCGCTTCGCGGCGTCCGCCGGGCGCCGCGAGGTGTACGTCGGCCTCCCGACCGTCCTCACGATCGTGGGGAACAAGCTCGCCCCCTGGCTCGTCGAATGGCGTCTCGCCCGCACCGGCTACCAGTCGCAGCAGATCCCTGACGCGCCGCTCGATCCGGACCGCGCGGTCAACCTCTGGGAGCCGGTTGGGAAGGACGAGGGCGCCCACGGGCGCTTCGACGGCGAGGCGAAGCCGCGGAGCCTCCAGCTCCGGGCGACGAAGCACCGGCGTGCGCTCGCGGCCGCGGGGCTCGCCGCCTCCGCGCTCGCCGCCGGGCTCGCGCGGCTGCGCGCCCGGTGAGCCGGACGCCCCAGCGGGACGCGGACGGCTTCGCCCCGATCCGCGACTACGCCGCGATCGGCGACGGCCGCACGGCGGCGCTGCTGGCGCTCGACGGGACGGTCGACTGGCTCTGTCTGCCCGATCTCCACTCGGCGAGCGTCTTTGCGGCGCTGCTCGACCCGGAGCGCGGGGGGCGGTTCTCGCTCCGCCCGGCGGCGCCCTTCGAGGCCGAGCGCCGCTACCTCCCCGAGACGAACGTCCTCGAGACGACGTTCCGGACGGCGGACGGCGCCGTCCGGGTCGTCGACGGGCTCTCGTTCTCGGACACGTCGCTCGGGCCGATCAGGGAGCTCGCCCGGCGGGTCGAGGGCCTGTCGGGGAGCGTGCCGCTCGCCTGGAGCGTCGAGCCGCGCTTCGGCTACGGCGCGCGCTCCGGGCGCCTGAGCGCGCGCGACGGCGTCCCGGTCGCCGCTTCGGGTCGCGACGCCCTCGCCGTCGGCTCGTGGGGCGCCGGCGAGCCGCAGGTCGGGCCGGGCTCGATCTCGGGGGGCTTCGAGGCGCGTGGCGGCGACCGGGCGCTCCTCGTGCTCGGCTCCGCACACGAGGAGCCGCTCGTCTTCCCGAGCCGGGACGCGGCCGAGGCACGGCTGGACGGGACGACCGCCTACTGGCGGCGCTGGAGCTCGAACCGCGAGTACGAGGGGCCGTGGCGCGACTCGGTTCTCCGGAGCGCCCTCGCGCTCAAGCTGCTCGTCTACTCGCCCTCGGGGGCCATTGCGGCGGCGCCGACGACCTCGCTTCCCGAGACGATCGGCGGCGAGCGGAACTGGGACTACCGCTTCTCGTGGGTCCGCGACTCGGTCTTCACGATCGAGGCGCTCACCGACCTCGGCTGCTCCGTGGAGGCGAGGGCGTTCTTCTGGTGGCTCCTGCACGCCTCCCAGCTCACCCACCCGAAGCTCCAGGTCCTCTACGGTCTCGACGGCAGCCCCGACGCCCCCGAGCGGCTCCTCCCGCTCGCCGGCTACCGCGGCTCGCGGCCCGTGCGGATCGGCAACGGCGCCGTCGACCAGCGGCAGCTCGACATCTACGGCGACCTCTTCCAGACCGTCTACCTCTACGTCGAGCGCGGGCTCGAGCTCGATTCCGACACGGGCTCCCGGCTGGCCGGAATCGCCGACCACGTCTGCACGATCTGGGACAAGCGCGACCGCGGCATCTGGGAGGTAAGAAGCGATCCCGTCCACTTCACGCAGTCGAAGATGATGTGCTTCGTGGCGCTCGACCGGGCGTGCCGCCTTGCCGAGGCCGGCCTCGTGGACGACCGGCGCCCCCGCTGGGTACGCGGGCGGCGCGCGGTGCAGGAGTTCGTGGAGGGCCGCTGCTACAGCGAGGAGAAGCGCAGCTACGTCCGCTCTGCGGGCTCCGAGGACCTCGACGCGAGCCTCCTCCTCGCCTCGCTGCTCGAGTACTGCGACCCGGGCTCGCCGCGCATGCTGGGCACGATCGACGCCCTCCGGCGGGAGCTCGGTCACGGGCCCTTCCTCGAGCGCTACAGCGGCGAGGACGGCCTCCCCGGCCGGGAGGGCGCCTTCCTCGCCTGCTCCTTCTGGCTCGTCGAGGCCCTCGCGCGGGCGGGCCGGCTCTACGAGGCGGCCGAGACGATGGAGGAGCTGCTCGGCCACGCGAACGACGTCGGCCTCTACGCGGAGGAGCTCGACCCGGAGACCGGCGAGTTCCTCGGCAACTTCCCGCAGGGCCTCACGCACCTGGCGCTCGTGAGCGCGGCGGCGGCCTTCCAGCGCGAGAAGGAGCGTCGATGAGCGTCTGGGGCGCCGTCGTGGGCGGGCTCGTCGGGACGCTCGTGCTCACGTCGCTCCTGCGTGCCGCGAGCGAGCTCGGCATGACGCGCATGGACATCCCCTTTCTGCTCGGGACCGCCTTCTCGGAGCACCGGGTGCACGCGAAGGCGATCGGCTACGCCGTCCACGCGGCCTTCGGGCTCCTCTTCGCCCTCGCGTACTGGGCGGTCTTCGCGGTCGTTGACGAGAGCGGCTGGCTCCTGGGAGCGCTGCTCGGGCTCCTCCACGGCGTCTTCGCGTCGACGACGCTCGTGAACGTCCTCCTGCCGCTCGTGCATCCGCGCATGGCGAGCCCCCTGACCGCGGCCGACGAGGCGCCGCTGCTCGAGTCGCCCGGGTTCCTGATGCTCAACTACGGGCACGCTACCCCAGCCGTGACGCTGCTCGGGCACGCTGCGTACGGCGCCGTGGTGGGCGGGTTCGTCTCGCTGGCTTCCTAGGTTTGGCAGGCGGCGGAACCGCCAATACTCGCACCGTGCGGCTCCTGTCGCTCCTCAAAGGGCTGCCCGGCCATCCGCTCCATCCTCCGATGACGGACGGGGCGATCGGGGCGTACACGGCGGCGACCGTCCTCGCGGCGGTCGGGGCGGCGGGCATCGCGGAGCAGGAGCTGGCCAAGGGATGGTGGCTCGCGCTGATCATCGGGCTGGGCTTCGGCGCTCTCGCCGCCGTGACCGGCCTCGTCGACTGGCTCTCGATCACGCGCGGCACGCCGCTCTGGCGGACGGCGACGACGCACCTGATCGTGATGGTGGTCGCAAACCTGCTCTTCGGGCTGGCGGCCATACTCGGGCATGCCGGCTACGTGGACGGCGAGGTCGGGACCGCGGCGCTCGTGCTCGCGGTCTGCGGGTTCGTCGCGCTCACCGTCGGCGGCTGGATCGGCGGGTCGATCGTGTACGTCCACGGGATGCGCGTCCTCGAGCTTCCGGAGGAGCCGGCCACGAGCGCGATCCTGCCCGGCGAGAAGGGGCCGTCGTAGATGCCGCGGGCGATCTGGAGCGGCTCGATCGCCTTCGGGCTCGTGAACGTACCGGTGCGCATGACGAGCGCCGTCTCGGAGCACACGCTCCACTTCCACTACGTCCACGAGCCGGACGGCTCCCGCATCGGCTACGAGAAGGTCTGCAAGGCGGAGGACAAGCCGGTCTCCGACGACGAGATCGTGAAGGCGTTCGAGATCGAGAAGGGCGAGTGGGTCTACATGTCCGACGAGGACTTCGAGGCCGCCCAGGTCGACGAGGGCGCGAAGACGGTCGACATCCGCGCGTTCGTCCCCTACGAGGAGATCGACCCGATCTACTTCGAGCGGACCTACTACCTCGAGCCGCAGGAGGGCGGCGAGAAGGTGTACGCGCTGCTCGCGCGCGCGATGGAGGACTCGGGGCTCGTCGCCGTGGCGAAGCTCGTCATGCGGGACCGCCAGCACCTCGCCTGCCTCCGCGTCCGCGACGGCGTCATCACGCTGGAGCGCATGCACTTCGCTGACGAGATCCGTCCGGCGAAGGATCTCGCCCCCCGCCGGGTGAAGCTCGACAAGCAGGAGCTCGCCATGGCGAGGCAGCTCGTCGAGCAGTTCGCGGGCGCCTTCGAGCCCGAGCGGTTCCGCGACACCTACCGCGACACCCTCTGCGAGATCATCCGCGCCAAGCAGCGCGGCGAGACAGTCGCCGTCGCCGAGGAGCCGGAGGCCGAGGCGCCCGGCGATCTGATGGCGGCTCTCCGCGCGAGCGTCGAGGCGGCCCAGGGACGCCGCCCCGCGACGCGCCGCACCGACGGCGGCCGGCTCGAGGGGCTCTCGAAGGAGGAGCTCTACGAGCTCGCCAAGAAGGCCGACCTGCCGGGCCGGTCGGAGATGTCCAAGGACGAGCTCGTCGACGCGCTGAAGGCGGCCTGAGCGCTGATGCGCTTCATCCTCGGCACGTACATCGTCCTCTCGCTCGCCGGCGTCGGCCTCTTCATCGGCGTCGGCCTGACGCACCTCTGACCCGTGGCCGTTGCCGAGCCAGCCGCATCCGCCCGGCCGCTGCCCGAGTACGCGGCGCTCGTGACCGTCTTCTCCGCGGCGCTCGGCGGCTTCCTCGTCCTGGGGCGGAACCGGGTTCCCGAGCGCATCGGGCTCGGCGACCTCGCCCGCGTCGGAGTGGCGAGCTACAAGATCGGCCGCCTGGTCGCCAAGGACGAGGTGACGAGCTGGGTGCGCGCGCCGGTCACCCGGGACGAGGACGCGCAGGAGCCCGAGCGCGAGGGGATGGCCAGGGCGCTCGGGGAGCTCGTGACGTGCCCGTACTGCATCGGCCTCTGGGTGTCGGCCGGGCTGACGGCCGCGCTCGCCGTGCGCCCGCGCGAGACGCGGCTCGTGACGACGGTCTTCGCTGCGCAGGCCGTGGCCGACTTCCTGAACGCCGCCTTCGTCCGCGTCCGCGACTCCTAGCGTCCTGCTGGGCGTCGCCGGTCCCGGGTTCGAGCTCGGGGACGTCTACGTCCTCGCGCTCCTCTTCCTCGGCATCGCCGTGTTCGCGGCGATCGGCGCCCTCTCGAACCAGGGCGAGCGCGCCTTCTCCGCCTCGCTCATCTACCTGGGGCTCGGGCTCGTCGCCGCGCTCGTCATCAGGACGTTCGACATCCCCTGGCTCGACCCGGTCGACGACGCCGAGATCGTCGAGCGCCTGGCCGAGTTCGCGCTCGTCGTCGCGCTCTTCTCCACGGGGCTGAAGCTCGACCGCCGGCTCTCGTGGCGGGAATGGGCGTCGGTCATCCGCCTGCTCGGCATCGTCATGCCGCTCACGATCGCGGCCATCGCGCTCTTCGGCAGCCTCGCCATGGGCCTGCCGGTCGCCGTCGCGATCGTCCTCGGAGCAGCGCTCGCGCCGACCGACCCGGTGCTCGCCGGCGACGTCGGCGTCGGCCCGCCGGGCGAGGAGGACGAGCGAGAGCCGCATTTCGCGGTCACGGCCGAGGCCGGCCTCAACGACGGGCTCGCGTTCCCGTTCGTGAACCTGGGGCTTTTCCTCGCCGTCGCCGGCCGGGAAGGCGGCTGGGTCGCCGAGTGGCTGCTCGCCGACGTCGTCTACGCGGTCGTCGTCGGCCTCGCCCTCGGGGCGGTGGGCGGCTGGCTGCTCGCGGCCGCGGTGCTGCGGCTCCGCGCCCGGGGTCTCCTGGCGCGGGACTTCGACGGCTGGGTCGCTGTCGGCGCCGTCCTCGTCCTCTACGGCGCGGCCGAGCTCGCCGGCGGCTACGGCTTCCTGGCGGCGTTCGCGGGGGGTCTCGGGTTTCGCCGCTACGAGCGCGACCACGAGGTCAACGAGCGGGTGCACCAGGGCGCCGAGGTGGTGGAGAAGTTCTCGGAGCTGGCGGCGATCCTCCTGCTCGGGAGCATGGTCACCGTCGCCGGGTGGGCGGAGGCGGGCTGGGCGGGCGCCGCCCTCGCGCCGCTCCTTCTCCTCGCCATCAGGCCGCTGGCCGTCTTCGCGGGGTTCGTGGGCTCGCGGGTCGAGCCGCGGGAGCGTGCGTTCCTCGCGTGGTTCGGCGTGCGCGGCGTCGGGTCGCTCTACTACGCCGCCGCGGCGATCGCCTCGGGCCTGCTCACCGTCCAGGAGGCGCAGACGGTGTTCTGGGCCATCGCGGTCTGCGTCGTCGCCTCGATCGTCGTGCACGGGATCAGCGGCGCCCCGTTCGCGCGCCGCCTCATCGAGCGGGCGTGAGTCGCCCCTACGACCACCCGAGCTCGCCGAGACGGTCCTCGTCGATGCCGAAGTGGTGGGCGATCTCGTGCAGGACCGTGATCCGGATCTCCTCCTCGAGCACCGCAGGATCGTCCCCGAACTCCTCCTCGAGCGGGATCCGGTAGACGGCGATCTTGTCGGGCAGCGCCCCGGCGTAGGCCTCGCCGCGGTCGGTGAGCGGGATCCCGAGGTAGAGGCCGTAGAGGTCCGGATCCTCGGGGTTCTCGTCCTCGACCACGATCTCCACGTTGGACATCGCGGCGCGCAGGTCGGGGGGCAGCGACTCGAGCGCGGACCGCACGTGGTCCTCGAACGTCACGGCTTCACACGCCGAACCGGGGGCGACGGCGACCGGCGGCGAAGAGGCGCACGGTGAGCAGGCCGAACGCGATGCCGCCCAGGTGGGCGAAGTAGGCGACGCCCCCGCCCTGCTCGGGGTGGACGAAGGAGAGGCCGCCGATCACGAGCTGGAAGAGGAAGTAGATCCCCAAGAAGACGACGGCCGGGATCTG
>JAICGP010000049.1 GCA_025923055.1 Thermoleophilia bacterium | reverse complement strand
TCTCCACCCGCACGCGCCTGACGCGCTCGATCGCGCTCGAGGTCCCGATCGTGTCCGCGGCCATGGACACCGTCACGGAGGCGAGGACGGCGATCGCGCTCGCCCGGGAGGGCGGGGTCGGCGTCATCCACAGGAACCTCCACGTGGACGCGCAGGCCGCCGAGGTCGACAAGGTCAAGCGCTCCGAGGCCGGGATGATCGTCGAGCCCGTCACGCTGCCGCCTGGCGCGCCCGTCGCCCAGGCGCTCGAGCTGATGGCGACATACCGGATCTCGGGCGTCCCGATCACGGACGACGAGGGACGCCTGGTCGGCATCCTCACGAATCGCGACCTGCGCTTCGAGGACGACACGGCGCGGACGGTGGACGAGCTGATGACGGCGCGCGACCTCGTCACCGTCCCCGTCGGCACGACGCTCGAGGAGGCTCGCGCCGTCCTCCACCGCCACAAGATCGAGAAGCTCCCCGTCGTCGACACGGAGGGGCGGCTCAAGGGCCTCATCACGGTGAAGGACATCGAGAAGCGGATCCGCTACCCGCTCGCCACGAAGGACGAGCGGGGGCGGCTGCGCGTCGCCGCCGCCGTCGGCACGGGCCCGGAGGGGCTCGAGCGCGCCGCGGCCCTCGTCGACGAGGAGGTCGACGTTCTCGTCGTCGACACCTCGCACGGCCACTCCGTCGGCGTGCTCGAGGCGGTGCGCGCGCTCAAGGGCCGCCACGACGTCCCCGTGATCGCGGGCAACGTCGCGACCCCCGACGCCGCGGAGGCGCTCGTGGACGCGGGCGCGGACGCCGTGAAGGTCGGGATGGGGCCGGGGGCGATCTGCACCACCCGCGTCGTCGCCGGGATCGGCGTCCCCCAGATCACGGCCGTCTACGACTGCGCCCTGGCGGCGAGGCGGCACGACGTGCCGGTGATCGCCGACGGCGGCATCCAGTTCTCCGGCGACATCGCCAAGGCCCTGGCGGCGGGTGCCGACACCGTCATGCTCGGCGGCCTGCTCGCCGGCACCGACGAGAGCCCCGGCGAGGTCGTCTTCCACCAGGGCGAGCAGTTCAAGGAGTACCGAGGCATGGGCTCGCTCGGGGCGATGCGCGCCCGCTACTCGAGCGACCGCTACTTCCAGCAGGACGTGGAGGAGCCCGGCAAGCTCGTTCCCGAGGGGATCGAAGGGCGTGTCGCGTACAAGGGGCCGCTCGCGAACGTCGTCCACCAGCTCGTAGGCGGAGTCCGCCAGGCGATGGGCTACTGTGGCGCCGCGACGGTCGAGGAGCTGAAGGAGGCCCGCTTCGTCCGAGTGACGGCGGCCGGGCAGCGCGAGAGCCATCCGCACGACGTCTCGATCGTCAAGGAAGCGCCGAACTACCGGGTGGACAGGTAGTGGGTGAGGTCTTGCCGCTGCCGGTGCAGGAGCCGGCGCCGGAGGAGCGGCCCGTGCTCGTCGTCGACTTCGGCGGCCAGTACTCGCAGCTGATCGCGCGGCGCGTGCGCGAGTGCCGCGTCTACTCGGAGCTCGTCCACCACGCCACCTCGCCTGCCGTGCTCGCCGCCCGCCGGCCGCTCGCCCTCGTCCTCTCGGGCGGGCCGGCCTCCGTGTATGCGGACGGAGCGCCGCAGGCCGACCCGGGAATCTTCGAGCTCGGCGTCCCCGTGCTCGGCATCTGCTACGGCATGCAGCTCATGGCGCGGGACCTCGGCGGCCGCGTGGAGCGCACCGACGGCTCCGAGTTCGGCCGGGCGGCGGTGCGCGTCGAGCCGGACAGCGGCCTCTTCGGTGGGCTCCCGGCCGATCAGGTCGGCTGGATGAGCCACCGCGACTCCGTGACGGCTGCGCCCGAGGGCGCGCGTGTCACGGCTGGGTCGCCCTCGACCCCCATCTCGGCCTTCGAGGATCCGGAGCGCGGCCTCTACGGCGTCCAGTTCCACCCCGAGGTGCTCCACACGGAGCACGGCACGGAGATCATGAAGAACTTCCTCTACCGGATCGCGGACGCGCCGCCGACGTGGACGGCGGCGGCGGTGATCGAGGAGGAGACGGCCCGCGTGCGCGCACAGGTTGGCCGCGAGCGCGTCCTCTGCGGGCTCTCGGGCGGCGTCGACTCGGCGGTGGCGGCGCTGCTCGTGCACAAGGCCGTCGGCGACCAGCTCACGTGCGTGTTCGTCGACCACGGCCTGCTCCGCAAGGAGGAGGCCGGCCAGGTCGTGGAGACGTTCGGCCGCCACTTCCACGTCCCGCTCGTGCACGTGGACGCGCGCGAGCGCTTCCTGGCGCGGCTCGCCGGCGTCACCGACCCGGAGGAGAAGCGGAAGGCGATCGGCGAGGAGTTCATCCGGGTGTTCGAGGAGGAGGCGCGCAAGCTCGGCGCCGTCCGCTACCTCGTCCAGGGGACGCTCTACTCCGACGTGATCGAGTCGGGCGGCTCCGGCGACGGCGTGGCGGCGACGATCAAGTCGCACCACAACGTCGGCGGCCTTCCGGAGCGCATGGACCTCGAGCTCGTCGAGCCGCTGCGGATGCTCTTCAAGGACGAGGTGCGCCGCGTCGGGGAGGAGCTCGGCCTGCCGGACGAGATGGTCTGGCGGCACCCGTTCCCCGGGCCGGGCCTCGCCATCCGGATCATCGGCGAGGTGACCGAGGAGAGGCTCGCGATCCTGCGGGAGGCGGACGCGATCCTGCTCGAGGAGGTGCGCCGCGCCGGCCTCTACCGGGAGCTCTGGCAGTGCTTCGCGGTCCTGCCGGCGATCAGGTCGGTCGGCGTCCAGGGGGACGAGCGGACGTACGCCTACCCGATCGTCCTCCGGGCGGTCACCTCGGAGGACGCCATGACCGCCGACTGGGCGCGGCTCCCCTACGACCTGCTCGAGACGATCTCGAGCCGCATCATCAACGAGATCCCGGCCGTGAACCGGGTCGCCCTCGACCTCTCCTCCAAGCCGCCGGCCCCGATCGAATGGGAGTGAGGGCGGAGCCAGAGGTTGCGCCGGCCTGCCGTCCGTCCGGCGGCGAGGAGGAGCCGCTCTGCCCCCGCTGCGGCGCGGAGATGATCTGGACGAAGGCGAGCTGGCACTGCCTCGCCTGCCGCTACAAGGAAGGCTGCTGCGGGTAGGCACGTCGTCGCGCCCGACGGGACCGCGTGGACGGTAAGCCGGCGGCGCGCGCCGCGCGAGGACGTTCCCGAGGAGGAGCGGCGGGCCCGGCAGCGCTTCTGGAACGGCCCCGGGGGGTGGGCGCTCACCGCCGTGGCCATCGCGGCGCTCGTCGGCCTCTCGTTCCTGAGCCCCATCGCGGCGCTGGTGGTGTTCGCGCTCCTCGCCGTCGCCGAGGTCGTCGACAGGGCGCGCCGCTGGAGCGGTCCCTGGCTCGTCGAGGCGACGGCTGCGGGTGGGCCGCGGCCCGACATCGTCTGGCGCGCCGCGAGTCGGCGGCGAAGTCGGGAGGTCGCGGACGAGGTCGCCGGAGCGCTCGAGCGCGGACAGGCGAACCTGGATCCGCCCGGCGCCGAGCGCCTCAGCGGCCCGACGTGACACCGTAGCCTCGCCTCGTGAGCCGCTACCGCTGGACGATCCTCGCGCTCGGGACGGCCGGGCAGGCGAGCTACTCGGCCGTCTTCCTTGGGATCCCGGTGCTCGCGCCGCACCTCGAAGACGAGTACGGGTTGAGCTTGACGGAGCTCGGGGTCGTCCTCGCGGCCGTCAGCATCGGCAGCGTCGTCACGCTCCTCCCCTGGGGCCTCCTGACGGACCGGCTCGGTGAGCGCGGAGTCCTCGCCGCCGGGCTCGCCGGGGCAAGCGTCGCGCTCTTCGTCGCCGCTTCGACGCGGAGCTTCGTCGCGCTCGTCTCGATGCTCGTGGTCGCGGGGGCGGCCGGCGCGAGCGTGAACGCCGCCAGCGGCCGCGCCGTGCTCGGCTGGTTCGGGCCGTCGGAGCGTGGGTTCGCTCTGGGGATCCGGCAGACGGCGCTACCGCTCGGCGGGGCAGCGGCCGCGGTCACGCTGCCTCCGATCGCGGCGGCCGGAGGGACTCGGGCGGGGCTGTTCGTGCTTGCGGGCGCCTGCCTTGCGACCGCCGTGGCGGGCGCGGTCGGGCTGCGCGAGGCCTCCCCCGGCGACGGGGAGCGGCTGGGCGACGTCGTCAACCCGCTGCGCGACGCGCGCATGTGGCGGCTCGCCGCCGGGAGCGGTCTGATCGTCTGCGCCCAGATCAGCATCCTGGCCTTCGCCGTGCTCTTCCTCCACGGCGTCCGCGGGGTCTCGGCTGCCTGGGCCGCCGCAGTGTTCGCCGCGATGCAGCTCCTCGGGGCCGGCCTCCGAATCGCGGTCGGGCGTTGGTCGGACCTGGTCGGTGCCCGGATCGCGCCCCTTCTGAAGCTGGCGTGCGCGCTCGCGGCCGCGCTCGCCGTCAGCGCGGCGCTCACGGAGGCGCCGCTCGCGCTCTTCGTCCCGGCATTCCTCATCGCCGGGGCGCTCTCGCAGTCCTGGAATGGCCTCGCCTTCACGGCGACGGCGGAGCTCGCCGGCCGGGGCCGGGCGGGCGCCGCGCTGGGGTTCCAGCAGACGGCGCTCGCCGTCGCGTCCGGCGCCGCCCCGCCGGTCTTCGCCCTGCTCGTGGAGGCGAGCTCCTGGGGCGTGGCGTTCGGCCTCGCGGCGCTGCTGCCGCTCGCCGGCGCCGGCCTCGTCCGCCGCGTCCCCGTCTAGCGGGTCGCCACCTCCGCTCCCCGGGCCGCCCGCCGCCGGCGTGCCAGGCCCGCCGCCGTCGCGGCCGCGAGTGCCGCCAGGAGCCCCGCGGCGGCCACCACCGGCCACACCGGGAAGCTGCCCTCGGACGACGTCGTCGCCGCCGGCACCGGCTGGGCGGGCGCCGGCGTCGGTGCGGGCGGGTTCGGGGTCCCTCCGGCCGGGCCGCCGCCGATCGCCACGGCTGCGAACGAGTGCGTCCGCGCGCACGGCTCCGGCTGCCCCTGCCAGGTCGTGAAGCCGTCGAACACCTCGTAGCTCCACGATCCCGCCGAGGGGAAGACGACCCTGGCCGAGAACACCGTCAGGTCACGGGTCGGGCGCGCCACGAACGTCCGCTCCGCGCCGGTCGCCTCGTTGCGGATGGTCAGCGTCGGACGCGCCGTCTTGGCGTCCGGGAGCGGCGTCTGTCCGTGCTGGAGGACGGTCATCCGGGCCGTCCACGTGTCCCCCGGCTGGATACCGCCCGGCGGAGGCGCGAGCCCCACGGTCGCCCAGCACCCGGCGCTGGCGGCGGCCGCCTGCACGAGCGCCCCCACGGCGACCGCCGCGAGCAGAAGTCGTCTCATCACATCCTCCTTGTCACCGGCTCTACACCGGCCGCGCGGCGGAGGTTCCCAGCGGGTCAGCGAACGGCGAAGCCGGAGAGCCCCTCGTCCTCCTCCTCGAAGACCTCCACGCGCTCGACCTGCGCTCCGCGCGGGCCCTCGTGGACGAAGGCGACGAGGCGCTCGACGGCGTCGGGCCGGCCCTCGAACACGGCCTCGACCGTGCCGTCCGCGTTGTTCCGCGCCCAGCCGGCGACGCCGTGCGACTGCGCGAGGCGCCGGGTCGTGTCCCGGAAGAACACGCCCTGCACGGCCCCATGGACGATTACGCGTCGCCGTGTCACGGGTTCCAAGGAGGGGGTTCCTCGGGGAACCATGGGTTCCCCGAGGTTAGGAAGCCGTGGACCACGACTCGGCGCCTCATCGGTAGCGGGCGAACCAGGGAAGCACGAGCAGGGCCACGAGCGCCGAGAAGACTGCCGCGAGGAGCAGCGGCAGGCGCGTGTCCACGTGGAAGAGCGGCACGTAGAGGAGCGGCGCGACGGCGACGCCCGCGAACTTGAAGGCGCTGTAGGCCGACGTCGCCCCGGCCCGGTTCGCCGGGAACGACTCGACCGCGATCGTGTTCAGGCCGGCCCAGACGAACGCCGCCCCGCAGCCGACGCCGAAGTAGACGAGCGCGAGAGCCCACGGCGAGGGGGCCACCGCGAGGCCGGCGACGCCGGCGGTGCAGGCGACGGCGCCGGCGAGCGCGGTCGTCGGCCGCCCCAGGCGGTCGACGACGCTCCCCGCGTAGCGGCCGAGGAGGATGCCGCCGACGCCGTACCCCGCGACGAGCAGGCCGCGCGTCCCCGAGCCGAGCCCGAACTCCTCGGCCGCGACGAGCACGAGCACGAAGCCGATCGCCGTGAAGCCGAGGTAGCCGAGCACCGCCTTCGCCGCGAGCAGCGAGATCCAGCGGTTCAGGAGCGCCCGCAGCGAGCCCTTCCCGGTCGCGGGCCGCTCGCCGACGCCGAGCGACTGGCGGGGCAGCGCGAGCACGGCGGAGGCGACTGCGACGAGCACGAACGCCAGCCGCCACGAGACCTCGCCGAGCGCGCCGCCCAGCACGGGCGCGAGCGTCAGCCCGGCCGTCTGAGCGGCCGCGAACGTGCCCACGGAGCGCCCGAGCACCTCCGGCGCCGCCACCTCGGAGAGCGCCGCGAGCAGGATAGGGGAGAGGAACGCGTTCGCCGCCCCCATGAGGGCGCGGGCCGCCAGGAAGCTCCAGATCTCGGGCGCGAAGGCGCAGGCGAGGGCCGCTGCCCCGAACCCGAGGTAGCCGGCGCGCACCACGCGGCGCGCCCCCAGCCGCTCGGCGATCGTGCCCGAGACGAGCTGGAGCGCGGCGAACGGCACCATGTACGCGGTGATGGCGGCCGCGACATAGCCGACGGACGTGTCCAGGCCGCGTGCCACGTTCGGGATGATGGCGACCAGCATCGCGCCTCCGAACGGCCCCAGGAAGCCGCCGGCGTAGAGCGGGAACGTGACGCGGCGCACGGCGGGCGTAGGGTAGTCGCGCCGTGGACACCGACGCCTTCGTCGAGGAGCTCGCCGCCGAGCGCATCGGCACGACGTTCAACTTCTACCGCGACGGCGCCGGCGCCGGGCTGCGGCGCGACCGCCTCGCCGCATACCTCGAGGCCCGGTCCCGCGCACGCCTTTTGCTCGTCGGCGAGGCGGCCGGGTACCGCGGTGCCCGCGTCAGCGGGATCCCGTTCACCTCCGAGCGCCAGCTCACGGGCCGCGCGCCGGGCGAGGCGACCGCGACGATCGTCCACCGCGTCCTCCGCGAGCTCGGGATCGCCGAGGACGTCCTCCTCTGGAACGTCGTGCCGACGCATCCGCACCGGCCTGGCCGGCCGGAGACGAACCGCCCGCCGACCCGCGCGGAGGTGGAGGCGAGCGCGCCGTTCCTCGCCGAGCTCGCGCGCGGCCGCGCCGTCCTCGCGGTCGGCAGGGTCGCCCAGCGCGTGCTCGGCGGTGCATACGTCCGACACCCGAGCCACGGCGGCGCGGCGGCCTTCCGGGCTGCGCTCGTGGACTACGCTTGGCGTTGATGCCCCCGGGCCTGCCGATCCGGCGCAACACCGCCCTGCTCTCGGCCGCCCTGGCTGCGAACTCCGGCATGCTCCAGCTCTCGGCGGCCGTCGCCTCGCTGACGTTCGTCCTCGTGATCGGCGTGCAGGGCCTCCTCGGACTCGGGCCGGCGATCGTGCTCGCGTCGGGCGCGCTCGCGGCGCTGCCCGCCGGCCGCGCGATGGACCGCGTCGGGCGCGTGCCGGTGATCGCCGCCGGGTTCGTGATCGGAGCGACGGGAGGAGGGCTGGCGGCGCTCGGGAGCCTGTTCGACTCCGCGCCGCTCGTCTTCCTCGGCCTCGTCTGCGTCGGCACGGCGGGGGGCACCTCGCTGCTCGCGCGCACGGCCGCCGGCGACATGTACCCGCCGGAGCGCCGGGCGCGGGGGATCGCGCTCGTCCTCGTCGGCGCCGTCTTCGGAGCCATCCTCGGCCCCGCGGTCTTCAGCCCGCTTCTCTCGGGCCGGGAGCTGGACGACGAGTCGCTCGCCCTCCTCTGGCTCGCGGGCTCCGGCTTCATGCTCGTCGCGCTCGCGCTCGTCGTCTTCGTGCGCCCCGACCCGCGCCGGATCGCGGAGCTCCTGCACACCGGCACCGTCGAAGTCGAGCGGCCGCCCGCCGCGCCGCTCCGCGAGCTCCTCCGCCGGCACGGCGTCATCCCTTCGATCCTGGCCGCCCAGGCGAGCTTCAGCGTCATGGTCGGCGTCATGACGCTGACCGGCGCCGTCGTGGTCGATCACCACCACCACGCGGGCGAAGCGGTCTTCCCGATCATCGGGGCGCACGTCCTCGGCATGTACGCGCTCGTGCTCGTCGTCGGCGACGTGATCGACCGGATCGGCCGGCCGCCCGCGCTCGTCGGCGGCCTCGTCCTGATGGCGGCCTCGGTCGTCAGCCTCCTCTGGGTGACGAGCGTCCCGGCGACCGCCGCGGCGCTCTTCGGCCTCGGGCTCGGCTGGAACCTCTCCTTCGTCGCTGCGACCGCGCAGCTCGCCGACTGTACGCAGCCGTGGGAGCGGGGGAAGCTCCTCGGCTTCAACGACCTCCTCTCCGGTCTCACCGGTGCGAGCCTCGCCCTCCTCGGCGGCTACGCGCTCACCGCCGTCGGCGTCGCCGCGCTCGCGCTCGGCGGGACGGTGATCGTGCTCCTGCCGGCGCTCTGGATCGCGCGCTACCACCCGCGGCGGCCCGTCGAGCCGGCGCAGGCGCCCGCCGAGTAGTGCCCCTCCAGGCGATGAACGCGTGCTTCTGCCCCGCGCGGGGGCACCATCGCCTGGAGGGGCACCGCCGGCGCTGCTAGAATCCGCGCTCGGCGGACGGCCTGTCCGCCGCTTTTCTGTCTGATGAAGACCTACTCCGCCAAGCCAAAAGAGGTCGAGCAGCACTGGTACGTCGTGGACGCCGAGGGGCAGACGCTCGGCCGGCTCGCGACGCGCATCGCGGACACCCTGCGAGGGAAGCGGAAGCCGCAGTACACGCCGCACGTCGACACCGGCGACTTCGTCGTCGTCGTGAACGCGGAGAAGATCGCCGTCACCGGCAACAAGCTCACGCAGAAGCGCTACTACCGCCACTCCGGCTACCCCGGCGGCCTGCGCTCGCGCACCCTCGAGCAGCAGCTCGAGCGGCGCCCCACCGAGGTGCTCCGCAAGGCCGTGAAGGGGATGCTCCCCCGCAACCGCCTCGCGAACCGCCAGATTACGAAGCTGAAGATCTACGCGGGGCCGGAGCACCCGCACCACGCCCAGAACCCCGAGCCGCTCCCGCTCGACTGACCGCATGGCTACCGTCGCCTCGTACCTCGGCACCGGCAAGCGCAAGACGTCCGTCGCGCGGGTGATCCTCCGCCCGGGCGACGGCGCGACGTGGATCAACGGCCGCACGCTCGAGGAGTACTTCCCGCGCGAGGCTTTGCGCGTCGCGGCGACGGCGCCGCTCCGCGTCGCGGGCGTCGACGGCCGCTTCGACATCCGGGCGCGCCTCCACGGCGGCGGGCCGACCGGGCAGGCCGGCGCGCTCCGCCACGGAATCGCCCGGGCGCTCGTCGAGGCTGACCCCGAGCTGCGCGGCGTCCTCAAGCGCGAGGGCCTCCTGACGCGCGACGCCCGTATCGTGGAGCGTAAGAAGGCAGGCCTCCACAAGGCGCGCAAGGCGCCCCAGTTCTCCAAGCGCTAGCCCCGCGTCACAGCCGTGGCTCGCCGCTACTTCGGAACGGACGGCGTGCGCGGCGTCTACGGGCGCGACCTGACCGAGGACCTGGTCGAGCGGCTCGGCCGCGCGTTTGCGCGCACGGGCGCCGCCGACGTCCTCGTCGGGCGGGACACCCGTTCCTCGGGGCCCGCCCTCGAGCTCGCCCTCGGGCGCGGCATCGCGACGGGCGGCGGGCGCGCCCGGCTCGGCGGCGTCCTGCCGACGCCCGCGGTCGCGCTCCTGAGCGTCGAGGGCGGAGGCGCGGTCGTCTCCGCCTCGCACAACCCGCCGGAGTACAACGGCGTCAAGTTCTTCGACGCCGGCTTCAAGCTCGGCGACGAGCAGGAAGAGGCGCTCGAGGCGGGCCTCGACGACCCGCCGGCGTCCCCGGTCCCGGACGCGGTCGCCTCGGAGGCCGACCTCGCCGACCGGTACGCCGACCTCGTCTGCGAGCGCTTCGGCGCGCCTCTCCAGGGCCTCCGCGTCTGCCTCGACTGCGCGAACGGGGCGATGTCCGGGATCGCGCCCGCCGTCTTCCGCCGCCTCGGAGCCTCCGTCGTCGCGATCGGCGACGAGCCGGACGGCACCAACATCAACGTCGGCTGCGGCGCGACCGACCTGCGCCTCCTCTCCTCGACCGTGGCGGCCGAGGAGCTCGATCTCGGCGTCGCGTTCGACGGGGACGGCGACCGCATGCTGGCCGTGGACGCCGCCGGCGGCGAGGTGGACGGCGACGGGATCCTGGCCGTCCTCGCCCTGCACCTGGGCGTCGACCTCGTCGCCGTCACGCAGATGACGAACCTGGGCTTCCACCGCCTGATGGGCGAGCGCGGGATCCGCGTCGTCACCACCGACGTGGGCGACCGCTACGTGCTCGAGGCCCTGCGAGCGGAGGGCGGCCGCCTGGGCGGCGAGCAGTCGGGTCACCTGATCTGGCTCGAGGGCCACACGACCGGCGACGGGCTCGTCGCCGCGCTCCTCCTCGGCCGCGCGGTGCTGGAGCGGGGGCGTCCGCTCGCGGAGCTCGCCGCCGTCATGCAGCGGTACCCGCAGGCGAAGGAGAACGTCCGCGTCGAGAGGGTGGAGCTGCCCGAGACGCTGCTGTCCGCCGTGGGCGAGATCGCCGCCGACCTCGGCGACTCGGCGCGCGTCCTCGTCCGCCCCTCGGGAACGGAGCCGGTCGTGCGGGTGCTCGCGGAGGCGGAGACGGCCTCGTCCGCGGAGCGGCTCTGTGGTACCATCGCGGCTCTCGTTCGGCGAGAGCTCGGCTAGGCGGCCGAGCCTCGCTTTTTTCATCAGTTCCCAAAGATCGGACCAGCACCAGAGCTGAACCGTCGGAAAGAGTCGGGCCGGGACCCCGGCAGGTGAGAGAGGGGGTTTTCGAGTGTGCGGGATCGTCGGCTACGTGGGCTCGAGGACTGCGAAGGATCTCCTGCTGCAGGGCCTCGAACGGCTCGAGTACCGCGGCTACGACTCGGCGGGCGTGTGCCTGCTCGAGGACGAAGGGCTCGACTACGTCCGCGCCGTCGGGAACCTCGACCAGCTGAAGGCGGCCGCAGGCTCCAACGGCTCCGACTCGACGACCGGCGTCGGGCACACGCGCTGGGCGACGCACGGCAAGGTCTCGCTCGAGAACGCCCACCCGCTCACCGGCTGCCTCGAGGACGAGGTGGCGATCGTCCTCAACGGCATAGTCGAGAACTTTCGCGAGCTCCGCGATTTGCTCGAGGCCGAGGGGCACGCGTTCGGGTCCGAGACGGACGCCGAGGTCGTCGCCCACCTGATCGAGCACCACTACCGCGGCGACCTCGTCGAGGCGGTGCGCGCGACGTACGAGCAGCTCGAGGGGCACTTCGCCTTCGTCGCGATCCACCGCGAGCACCCCGGCATGCTCGTCGGGGCGCGGCTCCAGTGCCCGCTCGTGGTCGGCGTCGGCGACGGGGAGATGTTCCTCGCCTCCTCGATCGCGGCGTTCCTGCGCGAGACCCGCCGCGTCAAGCTGATCGAGGACGGCGAGGTCGTCGCGATCGAGCCCGGCGGCGAGAAGTTCGTCTCCGTCGACGGGACGCCGCGGCGCCGCGAGGAGCTCGAGGTCGACTGGGACGACGAGGCGGCCGAAAAGCAGGGCTACGAGACGTTCATGCTCAAGGAGATCTACGAGCAGCCCCAGGCGGTCGCCGACACGATCGGCGAGCGCCTCCGCGGCGGGCTGCTCGAGCTCGACGACATCGGCCTCACCGAGCTCGAGATCCAGAACCTCCGCCGCATGGTCGTCCTCGCCTGCGGCACTGCGTACCACGCCGGAGTCGTCGGGCGCTACGTCATGGAGGAGTGGGCGCGGCTTCCGTGCGAGCCCGACATCGCGAGCGAGTGGATCTACCGGAACCCGGTCCTGACGAAGGACACGCTCGTGGTCGGCATCTCGCAGTCGGGCGAGACGCGGGACACCGTCCAGGCCGTGCGCCTGGCGCGGGAAAGCGGCGCCCGCACGGTGGCGATCACCAACCTGATGGGAACCCAGATCACGCGTGAGGTCGACCGCGTCCTCTACACGCGCGCGGGGATGGAGACCGGCGTCGCCGCGACGAAGACCTTCACCGCGCAGCTGGCGCTCTTCTACCTGCTCGCGCTGCGGCTCGCACAGGTCCGGCGCACACTGCCGGAGGACGAGATCGTGCGCCTGCTCGCCGAGGTCGAGAGCCTCCCCGCGAAGATCGGCACCTATCTCGACGGCGACCACCCGATCGAGGAGATCGCGCAGCGCCACCACGCGAAGCCGTTCTTCCTCTACCTCGGGCGCCACATCGGGCTGCCCGTCTGCCTCGAGGGGGCGCTGAAGCTGAAGGAGATCTCCTACATCCCGACCGAGGCGTACTCAGCCGGCGAGATGAAGCACGGGCCGATCGCGCTCCTCGACGAGGAGACGCCCGTGGTCGTCGTGGCGACGGATTCGCACGTGTACGACAAGGTCGTCTCGAACATCCAGGAGGTGCGGGCCCGCGGCGCCGAGGTGGTCGCGATCGCCACCGACGGGAACGAGGACATCCAGCACCACGCCGACGACGTCGTCTACGTGCCGCGCACGCACCCGTTCCTCCAGGCCGCGCTCGCCGTCATCCCTCTGCAGCTCCTCGCGTACCGGATCGCGCGGCTCCGCGGCATGAACGTCGACCAACCGAGGAACCTTGCCAAGACGGTGACGGTCGAGTAAGAACTCCTCGTCGAGGAGCACGTCCTCCGGACCGAAGGCAAGAGCAATGGCGTCGCTCGAGCATCCGTCCATCTGCGGCGACCGTACTCTCACGTAGTGGGAGCTGCGGTGTTCGTCGAGCCGGTGCGGACCTCCCGCACCTTCGAGGCGGCGATCGAGAACCTCCTGGAGGGGATCGAGCGCGCGCACCTGGGCACCGACGACCGCCTCCCGACCGAGGAGCAGCTCGCCGCGCAGCTCGGCATCTCGAAGCCGACGCTCCGGCAGGCGCTCCGGGTGCTCGAGCGCAGCGGCCTCCTGCGTGTCCGGCCCGGTAAGGGCGGCGGCATCTTCATGGACACGGAGGTCGTCCCGGTCGACGCGATCACGACCAACATCGCCTACGAGGCCGAGGAGGCGGTCGAGGTCTTGCTCGCGCGGCGCGTCCTCGAGGGCTCCACGACGATCGTCGCCGGCCTCCGCGCGACGGAGGAGGACTTCGCCGGCATCCAGCGGACGATCGACCTCATGAAGAGGAACCTCGGCGACCGCCCGCGCGTCATGGGAGCGAACGCCATGTACCACCGGGCCGTCGTCCGGGCGAGCCACAACCGGACGCTGGAGTCCGTGATGCGGACGCTCGAGACCGACCTGGCCCCGATCCGCGACACCTACGCCGGCGGCAAGGCCGAGGACGAGCGCGCCGTCGAGATCCACCAGCGCCAGCTCGAGGCGATGTGCGCGCGCGACGTGCGCACGCTCGCCGTCGTCCTCGACGAGCACTACCGCATGCTCGAGGAGTCGTTCGCCAGGGCGCTCCACCAGAGCTGGGAAGAGCTCTTCGCGGAGGTGTCCGAGCAGACGCTCAAGCTGGCCCAGCCTTCCCCGGCGACTTGACCTGATCACGAGGATCTGTTTTTCTCCTCGCTCCGTTCGTTGCCGGGCATAGCGGGGGGCAGTGTTATCGCCGGCGTGCAGGGCGTCGGTCGCTCGGAGGAACCTCTCGAGACCGGCCTCACAAGGAGGTTTCCCGGATGAGGGGGACTCTGAGAGCAGGCAGGCTCGCGGTTCTCGCGGTCGCCGTCCTCGCGCTGCTGGTCGCCTCGGGCGCCGGCGCACAGGGCGGCGAGGCGGGCGAGGGCTCGAGCGTCGTCGAAGTCGTCGTCGCCGACCGGGCAGAGCTCGACAGGCTCGTCGGCGAGGGCTTCGACCTCGACCACAGCCTCAAGCACACCGACGACGGCATCGTCGTCAACGCCGTCGTCACGCCGAGCGAGCGCCGA
>JAICGP010000048.1 GCA_025923055.1 Thermoleophilia bacterium | reverse complement strand
GTGGCGGTCTCCTTTCTGTGCCACTTTCCGTCGGCTTTCGCCGCCTGGGGTTTCCCCAGCGTCCTGCCCTGCGGTGTCCGGACTTTCCTCGAGCCGCTCGCGCGGCCCGCGGTCACCCGGCCTGCACGTCCAAGTGTAGCGCCGTCAGGCCCTCCTTCCGGAGGCCTGAGCCGCATTCCGGGCAGGCGATCACGCCGTCCCGGTGGAGGACGAACTCGCCGCACGCGGGACACTCGAGGCTCGCGCCGCGCATGAGCGCGAGCAGCTCTTGGTCGAGCGTCCGGTTGAGCGCGACGAGCCCCATTCAGCCCACCCTCCGGAAGACGCCGACGACCTTGCCCAGGATGCTGACGTGCGCGGGGTAGAGCGGCTCGAGCGCGGCGTTCTCCGGCTGAAGGCGGACGCGACCGCTCTCGCGGAAGAAGCGCTTCACCGTCGCCTCGTCCGCTGCCTCGTCGTCGCCGGCCAACGCGACGACGATGTCGCCGTCCCGGGCCGTCTGCTGGCGCTGCACGACGACGTAGTCGCCCTCCAGGATCCCCGCGTCGACCATGCTGTCGCCCTTGACGCGCAGGAGGAACTCCTCGCCGCCGCGCGAGATCGTGTCGGGCACCGCCAGGTGGTCCTCGACATTCTCCTCGGCGAGGAGCGGACCGCCGGCGGCGATGTCGCCGACGAGCGGCAGGACGCGGACCTCGCCGACGTCCGGCACGGAGACGGAGGCGCCCGCGGCCGCGCGCTCCCTCCGCGTCAGCTCCAGCGCACGCGGCTTCGTCGGATCGCGTCGCAGGTACCCGGCGCGCTCCAGGTTCGCCAGGTGCGCGTGGACGGTCGAGGGAGAAGCGAGCCCGACCTGCTCGCCGATCTCGCGCACGGTGGGCGGATAGCCGTGGGCGTCGACGAACTCCACGACGAACTCGTACACGTCCCGCTGGCGCTGCGTGAGCATCGGCCCTCCCTCGGTATCGAACGTCTGTTCGAACACGGTAGCGGCGCCGGCGGACGGAGTCAACCTTCCGCGACTCGCTACAATCTCTCGCGGCCCACGCGCTGGTGGCGGAATTGGTAGACGCGCAAGGTTGAGGGCCTTGTGGCCCGAACGGGCCGTGGAGGTTCAAGTCCTCTCCAGCGCACTGAGGCGTCCCCGTGGGGGCGCCTTTCCACTTCTTCTCCGTCGCGTTCCGACTCGTCAGTAATCTTCGGCGCGCCGTGGACGACCTCGCCCAGCACGCACTCGACGCAGCGACGGCGGCCGGCGCGGGCTACGCCGACGCCCGGGTGGTGAGGCGCCGCGCGCAGCACGTCGCCACGAAGAACGGCGAGGTAGACACCGTCTCCGACGCGGAGACCGAGGGAATCGGGGTCCGCGTGCTGGTCGACGGGGCTTGGGGGTTCGCCGGCGATCCGCGGCTCTCGGAGGAAGGAGCGCGCGACGCCGCTCTCCGCGCCGTCTCCTTCGCGCGCGCGAGCGCCTCGCGGGCGCGGCAGCGCGTCGTGCTCGCCCCGCTCGAGCCCGCGGGCGGGGACTACGAGGCGCCGTTGGAGCGAGATCCCGTCGAGGTCCCGCTCGAGGAGAAGATCGCTCTCTGCCTCGCGGCCGAGGAGGGCATGCGCCGGCCGGAGGTGAAGATCACCGAGGCGATGGTGCGCGCCATGCGCGAGGACCGCGTCTTTCGCTCGTCCGACGGCGCGCGTGCCTCCCAGCGGTTCGTCGAGTGCGGCGGCGGCATCGACGCGCTCGCCGTCTCGGACGACGGACGCGTGCAGAACCGCAGCTACCCGAGCGCGCACGGCGGCTCGAGCGCCCAGGCCGGCTGGGAGTTCGTCGAGGGGCTCGAGCTCGCCCGAGAGGCCGAGCGCGTGGGCGAGGAGGCCGCCGCCCTCCTCACCGCGGACGCGTGCCCGGCGGCCGTGACGACGATCGTCGTGGACGCCGAGCAGATGGTCCTGCAGGTGCACGAGTCGGTCGGCCATCCGACCGAGCTCGACCGCGTCTACGGCACCGAGGCCGCGTACGCGGGGACGAGCTTCCTGAAGCCGGACGACCTCGGCTCGCTCCGCTATGGCTCGGAGCACATGAACGTCACCGCCGACCCGACGACGCCGCTCGGCCTCGGCACGTTCGGCTGGGACGACGAGGGCGCGCCCGCGCGGCGGCAGCCCGTCGTCGAGCGCGGTGTCCTGAGCGGGTACCTCGCCTCGCGCGAGACCTCCGCCCTCCTCGGCCGCGACCTCGGCGGCTCGATGCGGGCCGATAGCTGGAGCCGGATGCCGCTCGTCCGCATGACGAACCTCCACCTCGAGCCGGGCGCCGGGACCCTCGACGACCTGCTCGCCGACGTCGACGAGGGCCTCTACCTCTGCACGAACAAGAGCTGGTCGATCGACGACAAGCGGCTCAACTTCCAGTTCGGCACGCAGATCGCGTGGGAGATCAAGAAGGGCAAGCTCGGACGGATGCTCCGGGACCCGACGTACACGGGCGTTACGCCGGAGTTCTGGGGGCGGCTGGACGCGGTCGCCGGCCTCGGCGAATGGCGCCTCTTCGGCCTCACGAACTGCGGGAAGGGGCAGCCGGGCCAGCACGCGCACGTCTCGCACGGCACCTCGCCGGCTCGTTTTCGCGACGTCCAGGTCGGCGTCCGTCAATGAGCCGCGCTCTCGAGCTCGCCGAGCGCGCCGTGGGCGCGGCGCAGGGAGACGAGGCGGACGCATCGGTTCACGTCGAGAGCTCCGGCTTCGCGCGCTTCGCCGACTCGGCCGTCCACCAGCCGACGCTCATCCGCGACGAGAGCGTCACCGTCCGCGTCGTGCGCGGCGGGCGCGTCGGCTGCGCGACGACGAACCGGACGGACGGCGACGGGCTCGCCGCGGCCGCCCGACGGGCCGGCGAGGCGGCCGACAGGTCGCCCGTCGATCCCGGCTTCCCCGGCCTGCAGCCGCGCGCCGACGTGCCGGACGTCGAGGGGTACGACGAGGCGACCTCGAGCCTCTCGGCCGAAGAGCTCGCGGGGTCGGCCGCCGCCGCGATCGAGGCCGCGCCCGGGCTCGGGCTCTACGGCTACTACACGAGCGCGACGACCGAGCTCGCGGTCGCCTCGTCCAGCGGCCACGCGGTCTCGCAGGCGACGACGGACGCGAGCGTCCTCGCGCTCGCCGCCTCCGACGAGGCGTCCGGCTACGCGGAGGCGACGTCGTGGCGGGCCGGCGACCTCGATCCCGCCGCGGTCGCGGCCGAGGCGGCGGAGAAGGCGGAGCGCACGCGCGACGCAGGTGAGGTGGAGCCGGCCACGTACCGCGCCGTCCTCGAGCCCTACGCGATCTCAGAGCTCCTCTTCTACTTCGGCTTCACGTCGCTCAACGCGCTCGCGTGGCTCGAGGGGCGCAGCTACCTCTCCGGGCGGCTGGGCGAGCGCCTCTTCCACGAAAGCTTCACGCTCTGGGACGACGGCCGCGATCCGCGCGGCTACCCGAAGGCGTTCGACCTCGAGGGCGTGCCGAAGCAGCGCGTGCTCCTCGTGGAGGAGGGAGTGGCTCGCGACGTCGTCTGGGACCGGCGCACCGCGAAGCAGGCAGGAGACGGGCGCGCCTCCACCGGCCACGGCCTCAGCGCCCCGGCGCAGGGCTTCGGGCCGATCCCGTTCAATCTCTCGATGGCGGGCGGCGACGCCGCGACCGTCGACGGCCTGGTCGAGCTCGCCGGCGAGGGCATCTACGTGACGCGGCTCCACTACCTCGGCGTGGTCGACCCGCGGGAAGGCATCATCACGGGCATGACGCGCGACGGGACGTTCCGGATCGAGGGCGGCCGGGTGACGACCCCGCTCGTCAACCTCCGTTTCACGACGTCGTTTCCCGCCCTCGTCGCCGGCCTCCTCGGCCTCACGGAGGACGTCACGCTCGTCAACCGCAGCGACTTCTACGACGAGCGCTATCCCTTCGGCACGCTCGTGCCCGCAGTGGCGACGGACTCGTTCACGATCGTCGGGACGGGCTCGGGGCCGGGCCTCTGATGAGCGTCCTCGTCCTCGTCGGCACGCGCAAGGGGCTCTTCCTGCTGGAGAGCGACGAGAGCCGCCGCGACTGGAAGCTCGACGGGCCGCTTCTGACGGGCTGGTCGGTCTTCCACGCCGTGCTCGACACGCGCGACGGGACGATCCACGCCGCGACGAACAACGAGGTGTACGGCGCCACCGTGCACCGTTCCCCGGACCGCGGCGAGACGTGGGCCCGCGCCGAGGAGCTCGGCCTGCCCGAGGAGAGCGGTCTCACCCTCGAGAAGACCTGGCACGTCGAGCCGGGCCGGCCCGGCGAGGACGGCCGCCTCTGGCTCGGGGCCGCGCCCGGCGTCCTCTTCCGCAGCGACGACGGCGGCGCGACCTGGGAGCCCGTCGAGGGGATCCTCCGCCACGAGACCCGGGACCGCTGGTACCCGGGCGCGGGCGGCATGTGCTGCCACTCGGTCCAGCTCGACCCCGACGAGCCCGGCCGCATGTACGTCGGCATCTCGGCGGCGGGCGTCTTCCGCACGGACGACGGGGGCGAGAGCTGGCTGCCCGCCAACAAGGGCACGGCGGCCGACTTCCTTCCGGACCCCTGGGTGGAGGTCGGGCAATGCGTCCACAAGGTCCTGCTGCACCCGGGTGAGCCCGGACGGCTCTGGCAGCAGAACCACTGCGGCGTCTACCGAACCGACGACCGCGGCGAGAGCTGGGAGCGTCTGGAGGGCAACGGCCTTCCGAGCGGCTTCGGCTTCCCGCTCGCCCTCGACCACCGCGACCCGGACGCGGCGCTCGTCGTCCCGGAGGAGGGCGCCGAGAACCGCGTCACGAACGACGGCCGGATCGGCGTCTACCGCACGCGCGACGGCGGCGCCTCGTGGGAGCTCCTCCGCGACGGGTTGCCCCAGCGCGCCTGGGGCGCGGTCATGCGCGAGGGCTTCGGCGCCGACCGGCTCGATCCGCCCGGCGTCTACCTCGGCACCCAGAGCGGCTCGCTCTTCGTCTCCGCGGACGCCGGCGACACGTGGCTCGAGGCCGTCTCGCAGCTGCCGCCGATCCTCTCCGTCGAGGCGGCGCAATGGTCGTAGTCGTGCTTCCGGGCATCCTGGCCGCCGAGGCAGGCGGCCGGAAGCGGTTCGAGCTCGACGCGCCGACGGTGGGAGACGCGCTCCGCGCGCTTCCCGTCGCCGACCGGCTCCTGGACGAGCGCGGCGAGCTCCGCACGCTCGTCAACGTCTACGTGGACGGGACCGACGCGCGCGCGCGCGGCGGCCTCGCGGCGCCGCTCGAAGGCGGCGAGACGGTGCGCCTCGTCGGCGCCATCGCCGGCGGGTAGGACGCCTCTAGTCGAACTGGTAGAAGAGCGCGATCGTGTTCGCGGCGAAGACGAGCGCCACGACCACCGTCAGGCGGGTCAGGTTGCGCTCGACGATGTGCTGACCGCCCTGCGAGGCCGGCGTGAAGCCGAGGCCGCCGAACCCCGTGTCCCGCCCCGAGTGCATGAGCACCAGCCCGATGAGGGCTGCCGAGAGAAGCACCTGGAGGACGGCGAGGAAGCCGAGCACGCGGGTCAGGCTAGCAGCCGAGCCCGTCGACCCTGGTACGGTGCCCCGCATGCCGGCCGAGGAGCGGATCCGGAAGCTCATCCTCCTCGGTGACAACCGCGTCAGGCAGGGGCTGCCGGCGAAGGCGCGCGAAAGCTACCAGGAGGCGCTCGAGCTCGCGCGAGAGGCGGGGGTCGACGGCTCGCTCGGCTCGCTCATCGAGCTTCGTCTCGCCGACCTCGACGCCCAGGACTCGGCCGGCTGATCTCGAGCCCGCGGGCCGACCCCACGTGCTCGACCTGGAGGGTCGTGTGGTCGATCGCGAAGCGCTCGCGCAGCAGGCGCTCCAGCTCGAGCCGGATGCGGTGGCAGTCCGCCCCGGGCTCGACGAGAACGTGGGCGGAGAGGGCCGGGAAGCCGTCGGTGACGGTCCACACATGCAGGTCGTGCGCCTCGACGACGCCCGGGTGCCCGACGAGAACGCGACCCACCTCGCCGGGCGGCGTCGACGTGGGCGCGCCCTCGAGGAAGATGCGTCCGGACTCGCGGAGCAGCGACCACGCCGCCCAGAGCATCAGCCCGGCGACGAGGATGGACGCGAGCGGGTCGAAGCGGTCCCACCCGGTCAGCAGGATCAGGGCGGCGGCGACGCCGGTGCCCGCGAAGGCGGCCAGGTCGGTGACGATGTGGAGGTACGCGCCTCGCAGGTTGAGGCTCTGCCGCTCGGCCCGGGCCAGCAGCGCGACGACCACCAGGTTGACCGCGACCCCCGCGAGGGCGACAAGTCCGACGAGGGCGGCGTCGACCTCCGGCGGATCCACGAGGCGGCGCACGGCCTCGACGACGATCCAGATGCCGAAGAGGGCCAGCGTCAGCCCGTTGGCCTGGGCGGCGAGGATCTCGACCCGCCCGAAGCCGAACGTCCACCGCCCTCCGGCGGGACGGGCGGCGAGCGAGGCGGCGACGAGCGCGAGGGCGAGCGCGGCCGCGTCGGTGAGCATGTGACCCGCGTCGGCGAGCAGCGCGAGCGAGCTCGCCAGGATCCCGAAGACGACCTCGGCCGCCATGAAGGCGACGAGGAGCGCCAGCGCGAGCCCGAGCAGGCGGCGGTCGGCGGCGCCGTGCGCGCGGGCTTCGCCGTGGTGGTGCATCGGGCCTATTGTGCCGCCGCCGCCCGGAGCACCCGCTCGACCCGCCCCGCCTGGGCGCGCACGTCGTGCGTCGAGGCGGCGTGTCGCGCTGCGGCGTTGGGGCTCGGCAGCCCGGCTGCCGCCCGCAGCCCCTCCGCGATCGAGTCGACGCTCGCCGGGTCGACGAGAACGCCTGCCTCCGGGGGAACGAACTCCGGGGGGCCGCCGACCCGCGTCGCGACGACCGACCGCTCCGAAGCCAGCGCCTCGAGCAGCGCCTGGCCGAAGGGCTCCACGAGGCTCGGCTGGCAGAGGACGTCGCAGGCGCCGATCCAGTCGGCCACCCGCTCGTGCGGGACCCGGCCGACCACCCGGACTCCTCTCCGGCCGTCCACCTCCCCGCGGAGAGGGCCGTCGCCGACGAAGGCGAGCGAGCCTCGCCCCACGCGCGAGAAGGCCTCGGCGAGGCGGACCGGGTTCTTGCGCTCGTCCAGCGTGCCGACGCAGAGGTAGAAGGGCGGCTCGCCCTCCCAGCCCAGGCGGGCGCGCAGCTCGGCGGCGTCGCGGGGCCGGAAGCGCTCCAGGTCGACGCCCGAGTCGATGACCTCGATCCGGCCGGCGAGGTGCGGGAGGCGGGCGAGCAGCTCGCGGCGGAGGAAGTCGGACACGGCGATCACACGGGCCGAGCGGAGCGCGAGCCGCGTAGCCGCCTCGACGCCGGGGATGCCGCCGAGGTTGCGAACGTCCTGCCCGTGCGCCGTGACGACGAGCCCCGCGCCGGAGGCGCGCGCGGCCGCGGCCGCTGCCGCGCCGGCCGGGAAGAGGAAGTGCGCGTAGACGACGTCGGGCCGTAAGCGCCGCGCCTTTCGGACGGCGTCCGCCGCGAGCCGGGCGTACTTGACCCGCGAGCCGCCGCGGCGGTTCACGACCGCGTAGCGAAGCTCGTGGCCACGCGCCTCGAGCTCGCGCGCCCCGTCGGCGACGAAGATGCCGAGGTCGGGCGCGTCTGGGCCCGGAAACATCTGCGAGACGAGAAGGATCCGCATGCTGACCGTTGGCAAGATGGCTCGGAAGGGGGAGTGCCGCCCGGATGGCGCGGCGCTACCGTCGAAGCATGGCGAAATCTGCGGTCCCCGGCGTCGACTCCGCCGCCGTCGAGGCCCACCTGGCCCGGTACGCGGTCTCCTGCCCGCTCTGCAAGGCGGTCGACCAGCTCGGCGTCGGGCAGCACCACGTGACGATCCAGTCCGCGAACGGGGCCCGTGACTCGATCCCTGCCGTGGTCGTCGTCTGCAAGCGGTGCGGGTTCCTCATGCCGCTCGCCGCCGCCCAGGTGGCGCCGCTGCGAAGCGAAGCGGCGGCCTAAAGAGCCGGAGCGCGCCGCCGGCGCGCCCCGGCCGTTGCTGTCCAGCGGCGCTACGCCGCCCTGTCGAGCCTGCGGGCGTCCCGCTCGAGCCGCTCCTCGGCCCGCGCGCGGGCGCGGATCGCGTCGGAGGGCCCGAAGTGGTCGTACGCGCGAAGGGCGCGCGCCTCGGCCCACAGGTCGTCGATGCGCTCGGTGAGCTCCGCCGCCTCGGCCGACTTGGCCGGGTCGACGCCGTCGCCGAGCTCGTGCCAGAGCTCGGCGCGGCGCTCGGTGGCGCGGTCGAGCTCGTCCCGGATGTCTCTCATCGTTCTCATGGCAGAAGGGTTAAACGCCTCTCTTCCGAGGGGCATTCCGACACGGCGGAGCCGGGCTACCCGGCGGTCTCGGCTGCGGCCGGCAGCGTTCCGGGCGGACCGAGGACCTGGATCCCGCTCGGCGCCGCGAAGGCGCGCATCGTCGCCTCCTCCTCGGCCGTCGGGGCGACTCCGCCGGCCGACACGGGCGCTCCCAGTGCCCTGACGAAGTCCTCGTAGACTCCCGCCGAGGGCGCGAGGGACATGGCCAGGAAGCGGACCCGTCCGCTGAGGGCGCGCAGCGTGTGCGGAACGCCGCCCGGCACGACGAACGACTCGCCCGCGGCCAACGGCACCGTCTCCTCGCCGGCGTAGAGCACCATGGCGCCTTCGAGGACGCGAACGGCCTCGTCGGCCTCGTGCACGTGCAGGGGCGGCATGAGGCCCGCCACGACGGTGCTCTCCGCGACCGCGGGCGTGCCGGCGGGGCTTTCCTCGGCGAGAGCGGCGATCCTCTCGAGAACCGAAGCGAGCGGCGTCGAGCTCGAGTCGACCATGGCCCAAGCTTCGCGGACGGTCGCAGCCGCGGCCAGGCGGCCTGCTCGCCACCTGCGGTACGGCTAACCGAACCCGTTCGCCCGAGCCACTGCGGCGTCGCCGGGACCGGAGAGCAGCTCCAGCGCCTCGGCCAGAGCGACCAGCTCGTCGTCGGAGAGGCGCTCCTCGAAGAGCGCGCAGATCGAGCCCTCGTGCCCGCACGACGCGGCCTCGAGCCGCTCCGCCCCGGCGTCCGTGAGCTGCGCATACGTGATCCGCAGGTCGCTCTCGCACGTGGCCCGCTCGACGAGCCCGGCCGCCTCGAGGCCCTCGAGCAGGCGGGTGACGCCGGACGGCGTCAGGACGAGCCTGCGCGCGAGGTCGACCCGCTTCAGACGGCGTCCTTCCGCGTCCGCGAGCGACTGGAGCGCCTCGTAGTCGTTGAGCGTCAGCCCGTGCGCGGCCTCCAGGCTCGAGCTCAGCGCCCGGGCGGCGCCGGCGTTGGCGCGCAGGAGAGCCGTCCAGGCCCTGACGGCGGGCCGGGCCGCGGTGTGGCGCGTAAAAGCTTGCGGTCGCAAATTCCACCTGCTAAAGTTGTTTGCGCCCTCAATTGTACACGACTCAACAGGAGGAACGCATGAGCACCATCGAGACCACGACGCTCGCCCCGGTCGGAACGTGGAAGCTCGATCCCGTCCACTCCACCGTGGGCTTCGAGGTCGCGTACCTCGCCGGAATCTTCAAGGGCGAGTTCCGCGAGGTCGACGCCACGCTCGACGTCGCGGAGGACGGCGCGCGCCTCCACGGAGCCGCGAAGGTGGCGAGCGTCGACGTGAAGGACGACAACCTCGCCGCCCACCTGCAGAGCCCGGACTTCTTCGACGCGGAGAGCCATCCGGAGCTTCGCTTCTCGGCCGACGACCTGCGCCTCGACGGACAGACCGTCACCGTGGAGGGCGAGATCACGATCAAGGGCGTCACGAAGCCGGCCACGCTGACCGGGAAGGTCGCCCCGCCCCTCACCGACCCGTACGGCAACGAGCGCCTAGGGCTCGCGGTGTCCGCGACGGTCGACCGCACCGAGTTCGGAGTCAGCTGGAACAACCCGCTCCCGAACGGCGAGCCGGCCCTCGCCGACGAGGTCCGGATCGTCGGCGAGCTGCAGCTCGCGAAGGCGGCGTAGGGAGCGATGAAGATCCTCGGCATCTCCGGCAGCCTGCGCCGGGACTCCTACAACACGAAGCTCCTGCTCGCCGCCGCCGAGCTCCTCGGCGACGAGGTGGAGCTCGAGATCTGGGAGGGCCTCAAGGCGGTGCCGCCCTACGACGCCGACGACGACACGCCCACGGCGCCGGCCGCCGTCGCCGAGCTCCGCTCCGCGATCGCCGGCGCCGACGGCGTTCTCTTTTCAACGCCCGAGTACAATTCCTCGATCCCGGGCCAGCTCAAGAATGCGCTCGACTGGGTCTCGCGCCCGCTCGCCACGAACCCGCTGCGAAACAAGCCCGTGGCGGTCGTCGGCGCCTCGACCGGTGCCTTCGGCGCCGTCTGGTCGCAGGCCGAGCTCCGCAAGGTGCTGGCCGCGATCGGGGCGCGAGTCGTCGAGTGCGAGGTGGCCTGCCGCAACGCAGCGGCAGCGTTCGACGAGGAGGGACGCCTCGTCGCCGACGACGCCCGGGAGCAGCTCGGCCGTGCGATCGACGACCTGACCGGCGCCGTCCGCGCCCGCGCGCAGGCGGCCGAGCCGGTGGCCGCGTGAGCCGATGAGCGCGGATCGCCGCGCGGCCCTCTTCGGCGAGGACCTCTCGGGGGAGCAGCCGCTTCCCGAGCTGCTCGCCGACGTGCAGGACCGCCTGCGCGCTCTGGCGACGAAGTACGAGCCCGCGCTCTCGGCCGGCGAGCGGTTCGGGATCCTCGACGAGGCGCTCGACGAGCTGGACGCCGCCCTCGAGCGCGTGCGCGACGCGCGCGCCAAGCTGCTGCGGATCGAGCTGAGGCTGGCGTCGGCCTACGAGACTGGCATCGCCCGCATCCGCGAGGCCCAGCGCGACGGCGACACCGGCGGGACGGCCTGAGCGCCTCCCGCGCCGCGAGAGCCGGAGGAGGGACTCGAACCCACGACCTACCGCTTACAAGGCGGTTGCTCTACCAGCTGAGCTACTCCGGCGCGCAGACAATCGTAGCGAGGGCTAATCCAGCACCTGGCGGCCCTGCTGGTGCTGGAGCACCTTGCGCTTCACACGCTGGAGCGCGTTGTCGATCGTTTTCGTGTCGCAGGCGAGCTCCTCGGCCATCTCCTCGTAGGAGTTCCCCTCCAGGTAGAGCCGGAGTGCCTCCGCCTCGAGCGAGGAGAGGCCCGTCCCGAGGCAGAAGACGAGGCTCTGGAGCTCCTGCGTCGAGATGACGCAGACGGCCGGGTCGTCGACGCCGGGGCCGGGAAGGGCGTCGCCGAGCGTGCAGTCCCCGTCGTCCTGGCCCGCGGGAGTCTGGCTGAAGGAGACGTACGTGTTGAGCGGCGAGTGCTTGTACCGGGTCGCGGTCTTGATGGCCGTGATGATCTGCCGGGTGATGCAGAGCTCGGCGAAGCTGCGGAACGACGTCTCCTTGTCGGGACGGAAGTCCCGCACCGCCTTGTAGAGGCCGATCAGCCCCTCCTGGACGAGATCGTCCGACTCGCCGCCCGCCAGGAAGTACGAGCTGGCCTTCAGGCGCACGAAGCCGGTGTAGCGCCGGATGAGCGCGTCCATCGCCGTCCCGTCGGCGTTCCTGGCGCGCAGGACGAGCTGCAGGTCCTCGAGCTCTCGCCGGCTGCGTTCCTGGGGGGTCCGAGCAGTTGCGAGCTGACGGCGGGCCACGGCGGTTTCCTCCTGGGAGCGGTTTTCAGGAGAGCCGTGCGGGGCCTCTCCGCTAACCCTAACCCTCAAGTTGAGGTCTCGATCGTAGCAAGCAAACCGCGAAAATTCAATGCTCCCGCCGCAGCCGCTCCAACCGCCGGCGGGTCTCTTCGTCGAGGGAGTCCTCGATCTGAGAGCGTCCCGGCCCCGCCTGGGCGGCAGTCCGCCGCTCGTCTGCGGCCAGCTCGCGGAGGAAGCTCTTCGACGACACCCGCCTCGTCTCCTGCCCGGCGGTACCGCGGACGGCACTGTCCGAGGAGACGACCCACACCTCGTCGCTCGAGCGGTGCTCGGCGGCGAGGCGCTCGATCAGCGAGTCGGCCGGCGACGCGTGGCGCACCTCGAGCGCCCCGTACGCGGCGTCCTCGCCCACGCCGTCGAAGACGACGATCCCACGGGCACCGCGGACGGCGACGAAGCTCGCCAGCCGGTCCACGAGTGCCCGGCGGTCGTCCAACTCACTCGCGTGAAGGATGTTGTAGCCGTCGAAGAGGTAGAGCACTGCCCGCGAATGATGCCGTGGCGGCGGCCAGGAGTAGGGCGACGAGCGCCAGCATCGCCATTCCCCCGCGGAGGTCGACGGCCCCGGAGACGACCCCCATGAGCGGGGGCCCGCTGAGGAAGCCGAGGTAGGAGATCGTCGTCACCGAGGCGACCGCGCTCCCCCGCTCCGCGGCCGGGGCACCCCGCCCCGCGGCCCCGAAGAGCGTGGGTGCCGCCACCGAGATCCCCGCGCCGCCGAGCGTGAATCCGACCAACGCGACCGGGACGGTGGGCGCGATTGCCGCGAGCGCGAGCCCGCCGCCGGCGGTCAGCGCCCCGCCGACGAGCAGCGGGCGGTCGCCGACGACCGCCTCGAGCCAGTGACCGAGCATGCGTCCCGCGACCATGGCGGCGGCGAAGAGCCCAGGGCCGAGGCCGCCGATCACGGGCGAGGCGTCGAGCTCGGTCTCGAGGAAGAGGGCGCTCCAGTTCTCGAGGCCGCTCTCGACGACGAACGCCACGCCGCAGAGCGCGCCGAGGAGAAGCAGCCGACGCGAGAAGCGGAGCCGCCGTGGGCCTGCAGCTGTCGGCCTCGCCGGCGAGTGGCCGCGGTTCAGGAGCGCAGTGACCATTAGAAGCCCCGACGTGCCGGCGAGGACGGCGACCGGCTCCGCCCCGGCGGCCCGGGCGAAGCCCACCGAGAGCGCGGCGACGAGGAACCCGGCCGAGAAGGCGGCGTGCGCGACCTGCATCAGGCGGCGGCCGTCAGAGGCCTCGAGTCCGCTCGCCGCCACGTTGATGACGACGTCGAGCGCGCCGGACGTCGCCCCGACGAGGACGAGGGCGAGCGCCAGCTGGGGTATCGAGCCGGCCAGGCCCGGAAGGAGCGCCGCGAGCCCGAAGAGCACGAGCGCGGCGGGCATGGCCCGTGCACCGACCCGGTCGACCAGCCTGCCGGTCGCGAGCATCGCGGGCAACGCCGCGACTCCGATCGCGAGCAGCGCGATCCCGAGCTCGCCGACCGTCGCGTCGACCTGCTCTTTGACGTCCGGGACGAGGACCCCCCAGGCGCCCCAGTAGACGCCGAAGGCGGCGAACGCGAGGACCGTCCCGAATCGCCTCAAGCGCTACGACGCTGGCGTGCGGCCTCGAAGAGCGCGACGCCGGCGGCGACGCTCACGTTCAGCGACTCGACGCTGCCCGCGAGCGGGACGGCGAAGGCGTCGTCGCAGACTCTGCGCACGCCCGGGCGGAGCCCACGGCCCTCCGCCCCGAAAACGAGCACCGTTCCGGTCGCGAAGTCCGCGGACCAGACCGGCGTCTCGGCGTCGCCGGCGGCCGCCCAGACCCACACCTGCGGCCCCTTGACCTCCTCCAAGAAGCGAGCCAGGTTGACGACCACCGCGACGGGCACGTGCTCGACGGCCCCGGCCGAGGCCTTGCACACCGCCGGGGTGACGCGGGCAGCGTTCCGCTCGGTGACGACGACTCCCGAGGCACCGGCGCCCTCGGCGCTGCGGCACACGGCTCCGAGGTTGTGCGGGTCCGTGACCTGGTCGAGGCAGGCCAGGAGCGGGCGCTCGCCGCCGGCCAGCTCGTGCGCGTCCGCGTACCGGTACGGCTCGCAGAACGCGACGACGCCCTGGTGGTCCATCGTGCCCGCGACGTCGTTGAGACGGCGCTCCGGCCCCACCTGCAGGCGCAGGCCGGGGATCTCGCGCAGCCACGGCTCCGCCGCGAGCGCGCGCTCGGTGGCGAGCAGCTCGAGGACCTGCCGCTTGCCCGCCCGAACGACCTCACGGACCGGCCGGCGCCCGTAGACGAGCTCGCGCGTCACGCGCGCGGGAAGACCTCGAAGCCGTCCGGCATGTCGCGAACCTCCCAGCCCGCGGCGGCGATCTCCGCGCGAAGCCGGTCGGCCTCGGCGAAGTCCCCCGCCTCGCGCGCGCGACGGCGCTGCTCGGCCAGGGCATCGATCTCCTCCGGGACGTCGGTGCCGGCGGCGAGGCCGCCGAGCCCGAAGAGGCAGAGGGCCCGCAGCAGGTCGTCGGTCTGCCCGCGCGAGCGCCAATCGTGCAGGAGCGCGAGGACCGCCGGCGTGTTGAAGTCGTCCGCGAGCAGCTCCTTCAGCCGGCCCCATTCCGACGGCCCGCCGCCGTCGGCCTCGGCGCGGAAGAAGTTGCGGAAGCGCTCGGCCTCGGATACGGCCGCCTGCATCGCCTCGTCGGAGTACTCGACCGGGCTGCGGTAGTGCGCTCCGAGGAAGAG
>JAICGP010000047.1 GCA_025923055.1 Thermoleophilia bacterium | reverse complement strand
GCGGCGTGACCGTCACTCCGATCCGCTCGCCCGAGAGCGCATCGGGTCAAGTGGAGAGGCCGGGTGCCCTCGCCTCGCGCGAGACCGCCCGGCTTCTGCCGCTGCTAGCCCCCGTCGCGCTCAGCGCCGCGGCGGCCCTCGGGGCCGCCGCGTACACGTTCGCGACCTCCGCGCCGACGGTCGCGGTGCTCGTCGGCCTGCTCGCCCTCGCGGTCGCGGCGACCTTCGTCGAGGCCTACCCGGTCCCGATCGAGGGCATCTCCTCGGGCGGCGTGTCGCTGACCGCCGTCTTCATCGTCGGAGCCGCCGTCATCTACGGCTGGGCGCCGGCGGTCATCATCGGCTTCCTCGCGCGGGCGAGCATCGAGCTCGTCCAGCGCCGGCCCGCGATCCGCCTCGTCTACAACAGCGGCGTCTATGCGCTCGGCGGCGCCGCGGCCGGCGGAGCGGTCGCGCTGCTCGGCACCGCCGAGGGGGTCGCCCACCTCTTCTTCGACGTCGTCTTCGCCGCCACCGGGTTCTACGCCGTCAACATCCCGCTGACCGCCGCGATCATCGCCCGCTGGTCGGGAGAGCCGTTCTTCGCGCTCCTGAAGCGGTCGGTCTACTGGACGGTGGTGCCCTTCTCGATCATGGCCTCGGTGAGCCTGATGCTCGCCGTCCTCTGGGACCGCTCTCCCCTTCTCGCCACGGCGCTCGTCGGCCCGCTCGTCGCCATCGCGCTCTACCAGCGCTCGGTCTACAGCGCCCTCAAGGCGATGCGGCTCGCCCTCACCGACCCCTTGACCGGGCTCGGCAACCACCGCCACTTCCACGAGCGGCTTCAGCACGACCTCGGGAAGGCGCAGGAGGAGGGCTTCCCGCTGACGGTCTGCCTCCTCGACGTCGACAACTTCAAGCAGACGAACGACCGCTTCGGCCACCCGGCCGGCGATCGCGTCCTGGCGCAGGTGGCGGCCCGCCTGCGCCAGGGAGGCGAGGCCTTCCGGCTCGGCGGGGACGAGTTCGCGCTCCTGCTCCCCCGCCGGGACGAGCACGAGGGCCTCTCGATCGCCCGCACCGTGATCGAGCGCATCGCGGAGACGGAGAGCGACTTCGGTGGGAAGCTCAGCATGTCGGCCGGGGTCGCGACCTACCCACAGCACGGCGTCGAGCGGAGCGAGCTCGTCCGCGTCGCGGACAGCGCGCTCTACCACGCGAAGGAGCAGGGTAAGAACACGGTGCGCGTCTACCGCCCGGACGTGATCGAGCTCGCCGAGCTGCGGCGGCTGGCGGAGGGGCCGGACCGCGCCGCCCGCCTGCGCGCGGCCGCGAGCCTCGCCCACGCCGTCGACGCGCGCGACGCCTACACGGGCAGCCACTCCTACATGGTCGGCGAGCTGGCGGCGCGAGTGGCGAAGCGCATGGGGCTCGACCCGGAGGCGATCGAGCTGACGCGGCTCGCCGGCAGCCTCCACGACCTCGGCAAGCTCGCCATCCCGGAGGAGATCCTCCGCAAGCCCGGGCCCCTCAACGAGGCGGAGCGCCTCGTGCTCGAGCGCCATCCCCAGATCGGTTACCGCATGCTCGACTCGCTCGGGGTCGAGCCGGTCGCGACCTGGGTGCTGCATCACCACGAGCGCTGGGACGGCTCCGGCTACCCCGAGCGCAAGTCCGGCGCCGAGATCCCGCTCGGGGCCCGCATCCTCTTCGTCGCAGACGCCTACGACGCGATGACGACCGACCGCGTCTACCGCGGCCGGCTCTCGCACGACCGCGCCATCGCGGAGCTCGAGCGCTGCGCCGGCACCCAGTTCGACCCGGACGTCGTCACCGCCTTCCGGGCCGAGTTCGACCAGCCTCGGCACCTCGAGCTGGTCGCCGCCGAGAGCGCCTAGCTCCTAAATCCCCCGCTTGAGGCTGTGGACCGGCGCGTTTCGCGCCGTATCCGGGGACAACGGCCGCGCGCGTTCCTGTGGCCACGTCTCCCAGCGGAAGGAGGTGAGCGCGCGTGATTCGATGGAAGCATCACTACGTGCGGGCAATGCTCGTCGTCGGCGCCATCGCGGCGTATGCCGTGGCGGCCGGCGCCGGGTTCCGCTGGTACTAGGAGGGACCGGCGGAACGTCGCTCGTCGCCGGGACGCGATGGTCGTTCCGAGGCAAGGACGCAGGGAGCGGCCGTAGCGAACGAGCTACCGCCGCGGCCGAGGTCACAGCCTCGGGGCGACTAGCGCGGCCCGGCGGCAACAGGCTTCGTTTCGTCGAGCCCTCCTGGGCACCGGCAGCCCCGCTTCCAGACCTCACCAGCGTCTCCGTCATGAACAACCACGGATACCCGCCCCGGCTCTACTGGTACATCGCCGCCGTGCTCGGCGTCGCCGTGCCCGTGGCCGCCGGGGCGGTGGTGAGGGTCGCGGTCGACCCGCCCGGTCTCGGGGCCGCCGTGGGGGTGGCGCTCTTCTTCGGCCTCGCCCTGCTGGCCGACCTGAAGCCGGTGCCGCTCGACGTCGAGAACGAGCGCGTCGTCTCGCTCGCCTTCGTCTTCGTCGTCGCGAGCCAGATCCTCTTCGGCTGGGAGTACGCGGTCCTGAGCGCGATCGTGGGCGTGCTCCTCTCCCAGATGGTCGAGCGGAGGCCCGTCTTCCGCTCCCTCTTCAACGCCGGCGTGTACGGCCTCGCGGCCTTCGCCTCGGCCCTCCCGGTCTTCGCCCTCGGCACCGGCGGCCTCGACACGATTCGCCTCACCCTCTTCGCCTTCACCGGCGGCGCCGCGTACGTGCTCCTGAACGTCGTCCTCGTCTGCGGCGCCCTCGCCATCCTCTCCGGAGAGCCGCTGCGCCAGCTGCTTCGTGACAACCTGCGCCACTCGGGCCCGGCGTTCGTGATCATGGCCTTCCTCGCCGCGCTCGCGGCCTCGCTCTGGACGACCGATCCCCGGCTCCTCATCCTCCTCGCCGGGCCGCTCTTCACGCTGACGCTCTACCAGCGCTCCGCGCTCTCCACGAAGGTGGCGACGCGTGACGCGCTCACCGACAGCCTCACCGGCCTGGGCAACCACCGCTCGTACCAGAGCCTTCTGCGGGAGGCGCTCGCACGGGCGGAGGAGGAAGGCGGCGAGGTGTCGCTCTGCCTCGTGGACGTCGACGAGTTCAAGACGTGCAACGACCGCTTCGGGCACCCGCTCGGCGACCAGATCCTGCTCGAGCTCGCGCGCCTCTTCGTCGAGGGCAACGAGGAGGTGGCGGCCTTCCGCTTCGGCGGCGACGAGTTCGCTCTCGTCCTCGAGGCGAACGAGGAGGAGGCCTACCGCTTCGTCGAGGGGCTCCACGGCCGCATCGCCCAGACCGACTTCCCCCACCACCAGCCGGTCACCATCACCGTGGGGATCGCCTCCTTCCCCGGCCACGCCTCGGACGCCGACCAGCTCCAGCAGGTCGCGGACGGCGCGCTCTACTGGGCGAAGCGGCACGGCAAGAACCGCTCCTGCGTCTACAGCCCCTCGGTCGTCCGCATCTTCTCGCCGAACGAGCTGACCGAGCTGGCCGAGCGCCAGGCGCGGCTGCGGGCCGCCGAGAACCTCATCCGCATCGTCGACTCGAAGGACACGTACACCGGCGAGCACTCCGACGCGGTCGGCCGGCTCGTCGAGGCGATCGCGCGCGACCTCGGCCTGGACGAGGAGGCCGTGCAGCAGCTCCGGCTCGCCGGGCTGCTCCACGACATCGGCAAGATCGCCGTCCCGGACGCGGTCCTCCAGAAGGCGGGCGCCCTCGATCCGGAGGAGCGGGCGCTCGTCCGCGCCCACGTCCAGTTCGGGTATTCGCTCCTCGAGGGGCTCGGCATCGACCCGGTCGACACCTGGGTGCTCCACCACCACGAGCACTGGGACGGCTCCGGCTACCCGGACGGCCTCGCGGGCGAGGAGATCCCCCTCGGCTCGCGCGTGATCCTCGTGGCCGACGCCTTCGACGCCATGACCACGGACCGCACGTACCGGCCCGCGCTCGGGCCGCAGGACGCCCTCGTGGAGCTCCGGCGGCGGTCCGGCGTCCAGTTCGACCCGGACGCCGTCGCCGCGCTCGAGCGCGTGCTCGCTGCCGAGCTGGGGGCCTGGGTGGGGATGGCCGAGGCGAGCGCCTGATGGTCCAGCTCCTGCCCGTCGCGCTCGCGCTGCCCGTCGCACTCCTCCTCGGCGGCCGTCTCGGCCGGGTCGGCGACCTGCGCCTGCGCGCGCTGTGGCTCTTCTTCCTCGCGGTCGCGATCCAGGTCGTCGCCTTCCCGTTCGCCTTCCTGCCCTGGACGACCGGCGACTCGACGGCGAAGACGCTCTGGCTCGTCTCCTACGGCTGCCTCCTGGCCGCGGCGATCCTGAACCGGCGCATCGTCGGCGCGCAGGTCGTGGCCCTCGGCATGGCGCTCAACCTGGCGGCGATCCTCGCGAACGGCGGGCGCATGCCGGCGACACCGGCGGCGATGGAGGCGGCCGGGCTCGACTTCGACGTCCGGCACAACAGCGTCGCGTCCGCCGACCCCAACCTCCCCTGGCTCGTCGACCGGTTCGCCGCCCCGGAGTGGGTCCCATGGGCGAACGTCCTCTCCGTCGGCGACGCCGTGATCGCGCTCGGGTCGGTCGTGCTCGTCTTCGCCGCCACGGGCACGCGGCCGCCGCGAGTCCCGCTCCGACGCCGCGCCGAGCAGCCCTCCGCCTGAGGCGCGGTCCGGGCGCTGCGTGCGAGGCGTATCCTCGGCGCATGGTGCGGCGCAGCACCTGGCTCGTCGTCGGCGCCCTCGCGGCGATCGCCCTGGCGGCGGTCGTCGACGCGCTCCGCGGCGACGAAGCGGGCGCGCCCTCGGCGGCGAGCCCGACCACTTCGTCCGCCGCGCCGACGACCGAGGCGCCGCCGGCCGAGCCGGTTGCCGACCAGGCCGCCTTCGGCGGCGTCCTCTACTACACGGACGAGTCGTGCGAGCTGCGGGCGCTCCGGCTCCCCACGCTCGACCCCGAGGAGGCGCCGAACTGGGACGAGTGCCGCTTCGTCCTCTCGCCCGACGGCACGCGCGCGAGCGGGGCCGGGTCGGGCTGGGATCTTCACAGCGAGCCGCGCCGCGGTCGCCTGTTCCAGTCGGAGGGAGCGACGATCCAGGTGTCGACCAACGGCGGGCCGGAGGGCGAGCCGATCGGCGGCACGGCCCCCGCGTGGAGGCCGACCGGCACGCTGGCCTACGCGGCCGGCGGGGCCGTCTTCGAGTGGCCGACAGGACGGGTCGTCCTGTCGGCACGCGACCTCGCCGTCGCCGCGCGCGCCCATCCGGAGATTCCGGCCTCCGGGCGGGTGCGGGCGCTCTCGGTGGGCGACCTCGAGTGGCTGGACGACGATCGGATCGGGGTCGTCCTCGGCGTACCCGTCGAGAACGCCGTCGAGCACGCGGTCGCGGTCTTCGAGGGCCGCCGGCTCGCGTGGGTCGAGTTCGGGGGCCCGCGTGCGCTCTTCGACCTGCGCGTGAGCGCCAACGGGCGCTTCCTCGCGGCCACCGACGGGGAGCGGCTCCTCCTCTTCGACGGGCGCCGGGGTCTCGTGGAGACGCCGCCCTTCGACGCGACCCGGATCTACGGGATTGCCTGGTCTCCCGACGAGCAATGGGCGGCCGTGGCGGCAGACTCGAGCGTCTACCTCTTCCGACCGGGCGAGCCGCAGCCTCGGCTGCGGCGCTTGCCGATCGCTGCCCGCGACCTGGCCTGGCGGGGCGAGACCGAGCCGGCTCCGCTCGTGTCGACGGAGGCGGCCCGCGAGTGGCTCGGCGGGGCCGGCGCCACGGGCCGGCTGTTCGTCACCGAGCCCACCTGCCGCCTGAGCGCGATGCGGCTCCCGACGCTCGAGTGGGAGAACGAGCCCGCGCGGGAGCCTGCGTCCTGCCGCTTCACGCTGGGTCCCGGCGACGAGCCGCTCTCCGAGACAATCGCCCTCTCCGCCGCCGGCGACCTGCGGGCAAGGTGCAGCGACGGTCGCATCCTCGTCTCCGGCGCCGGGATCCGCGCGGCCGAGATCCAGAACGCTTGCGCACCGGCGTGGACACCGGACGGCAGGCTCACGTTCGTCCGGGACGGCGAGCTCTGGCTCGGCACGGCGGAACCTCGCCTTCTGCTCACGCGCGCGGAGCTGCGGGAGATGTTCGGGCGCGACGCGCGCCTCGAGGAGGTCGCCTGGCTGGACGACCGGCGGGTCTGGGCGGTGATACGTGCGGACGGCCGGCTGACGCTCGCCGCCATGACGATGTCCGACCTCGTCTACTCGCCGACGTTCACCGCGGAGCGGATCGACCGGCTCCGGGTGAGCTCGACCGGAATGGTGGCCGCGGCCACGGACCGCGGCGTCGTGTTCTTCGACAACGGCGGCCGCCGGGCGATGAGCTTCCCCGGCGCGACCGCCGTGGCATGGGCGCCGGACAGCGTCATCGCCGCCGTCGCCGCGCCCCGCCAGATCCTCTTCGTGGCGCCGATCTCGCGGGAGGTCGTCGCGCTCCCGCTCCCCGTCGAGGACCTCGAGTGGGTCGTCCCGTGACCGAGGCTAGAGCGGGACGTTTCCGTGCTTGCGCGGCGGCCGCGGCTCGCGCTTCGTGAGCGCCGTCGCGAGCGCGTCGCAGAGCACCGGCCGTGTGCACCGCGGGTCGATGACGTCGTCCACGTAGCCGCGCTCGGCGGCCGTGTACGGATTCGCGAACTGGGCCTTGTAGTCGGCGATCAGCTCGTCGCGCCGCGCATCCGGGTCGTCCGCCTCCTCGAGCTCCTTGCGGAAGACGATGTTCACGGCGCCCTCCGGCCCCATGACCGCGACCTCGGCGGTGGGCCAGGCGAAGTTGAAGTCGGCACGGATGTGCTTCGAGGACATGACGTCGTAGGCGCCGCCGTAGGCCTTGCGGGTGATGACGGCGAGCTTCGGCACGGTCGCCTCGCAGTACGCGTAGAGGAGCTTGGCGCCGTGGCGGATGATGCCGCCCCACTCCTGCGCCGTGCCCGGCAGGAAGCCCGGCACGTCGACGAACGTGACGAGGGGGACGTTGAACGCGTCGCAGGTCCGGACGAAGCGCGCGCCCTTGACGGAGGAGTCGATGTCGAGCGTGCCGGCGAGCGCCTTCGGGTTGTTGGCGACGATCCCGACCGGGTGCCCGCCCAGCCGGGCAAACCCGCAGACGATGCTCTCCGCCCAGAGGGCGTGCACCTCGAGGAACTCGCCGTCGTCGACGACGCGCTCGATGACGGCCCGCATGTCGTACGGCTTCGTCGGCTCGTCGGGGACGATGGAGTCGAGCTCGGGCTCCTCGCGCTCGGGCGGGTCGGAGGGCGGGAAGTACGGCGGCGAGTCGACGTTGTTCTGCGGCAGGAAGGAGACGAGGTAGCGGGCGTCCTCCAGGCAGGTCTCCTCGTCGTCGGCGGTGAAGTGGGCGACGCCCGACTTGGACGCGTGCGTCGTCGCGCCGCCGAGCTCCTCGAACGTCACCTCCTCGCCGGTGACGGTCTTCACCACCTCCGGTCCGGTGATGAACATGTAGGAGCTCTCCTTCACCATGAGGACGAAGTCGGTGATCGCGGGCGAGTAGACGGCGCCGCCCGCGCACGGGCCCATGACGAGGCTGATCTGCGGGACGACGCCGGAGGCCTGCACGTTCCGCCAGAAGATCTCCGCGTAGCCGCCCAGCGAGACGACCCCCTCCTGGATGCGCGCGCCGCCCGAGTCGTTGATCCCGATGAGCGGGCAGCCGTACTTGAGCGCCAGGTCCATCACCTTGCAGATCTTCTCCGCGAACGCCTCGGAAAGCGTCCCGCCGAAGACGGTGAAGTCCTGCGAGAAGACGAAGACCTTGCGGCCGAAGATCGTCCCGTAGCCGGTCACGACCGCGTCGCCCCAGGGCCGCCGCTCCATCATCCCGAAGTGCGGGTTCCGGTGCCGGACGTAGCGGTCGAGCTCGACGAAGCTGTCGGGGTCGAGCAGCTTCTCGAGTCGTTCCCGGGCGAGCAGCTTCCCGCGCTCCCGCTGCCGCGCGACCGCGCGCTCCTCGCCGGCGTGAAGCGCCTCCTCGCGCAGCCGCTCGAGCGCCGCGAGCTTCGCCTGCGTCGACTGGAGATCCTCGGCCTTCGCCACGCGCGGAGCTTACTTCCCTGCAGGCACCGAATCGGCACGATCCGCGCGCCACGGATGCGATTTTCCTCGTTAGCGTCGGAAGCGGGTGGTGGCCCGGGGTGGCCCCGGCGCGCGCGTCTGACTCACATCTCCTCGGGGAGCAGCGCGTAGAGGTAGACGTCGCGACGGGTGCCCCTGAGCTCGAGGTACGAGCGGAGGAGCCCCTCCCTGCGGAATCCTGCCTTCTCCGCCACCCGGATCGAGGCCGCGTTCGCGGGCTCGACGATGAGCTGGAGGCGGGCGAGATCGTGCTCCCGCGCGGCCCAGCCGGCGAGGAGGCGCAGCGCCCGCGAGGCGACCCCGCGTCCGCGCGCCTCCTTCCTCGTCCAGTAGCCGAAGCCGGCGCGCCCGTCCGCCTCGAGCCCGAATCCGACCGACCCGAGGAGCTCGTCCGTCTGGGCGTCGACGACCGCGAACGATCGCTCGTTCGCGCCCCCGCGGACGAAGGCCTGCGCGTCCTCCTCCGTGTACGGCGACGGCACGCTCGTCCAGCGCGGGATCTCGGGGTCCTGGCACGCGGCCACGATCGCCGGCACGTCGGCCTCGGTGAACGGCCGGAGCGCGAGGTCGCCGTCTTCGAGCCTCACGGCGCGAGGTGGGCGTCGTACGTGCCGAGCTCCTCCCGAAGCGCCGTGCAGATCTCGCCGACCGTGCAGCGGACGCGGAGCGCCTCGCGCATGGGCACGAGCAGGTTGCCGTCGCCTCGCGCAGTCTCGCGCACCAGCGCCAGCGCGCTCTCCGCGGCGCTCGTGTCGCGCTCCGCCCGCACGCGCCTCGTGCGGTCGACCTGGCGCCGCTCGGCCTCGGGATCCAGCCGGTGGAGCTCCATCTCCTCGTCGTCGCCCTCGGCGAAGCGGTTGACGCCGACGATCACCTTCTCGCCGGCCGCCACCTGCCGCTCGTGCTCGTAGGCGGCCTCCTCGATCTCGTGCTGCGTGAAGCCCTGCTCGACCGCCGCGACGGCCCCGCCGAGCTCGTCGATAAGGGCGATCAGCTCCGCGGCGCGATCCTCGAGCTCCCGCGTCAGCGACTCGATGAAGTAGGCCCCGCCGAGCGGGTCGGCCGTGTCGGTTCCGCCCGCCTCGTGCGCGAGCAGCTGCTGCGTCCGCAGGGCGATGCGCGCCGAACGCTCGGTCGGGAGCGCGAGCGCCTCGTCGAAGCCGTTCGTGTGAATCGACTGCGCGCCGCCGCACACCGCCGAGAGTGCCTGCACCGCGACGCGGACGACGTTGTTCTCCGGCTGCTGCGCGGTCAGCGTCGACCCGCCGGTCTGGGCGTGGAAGCGCAGCGCCTGCGCCTTCGGGTTCGTCGCTCCGAAGCGGTCGCGCATGATCCCGGCCCAGAGCCGCCTGGCCGCGCGGAACTTCGCCACCTCCTGGAAGAAGTGGTTGTGCGCGTTGAAGAAGAACGAGAGCCGGGCCCCGAACTCGTCCGGCGAGAGCCCCGCCGCCACTGCCGCCTCGCAGTACGCGATCCCGTGGGCGAGCGTGAAGGCGAGCTCCTGCGCCGCGGTCGCTCCGGCCTCGCGGATGTGGTAGCCGGAGATCGAGATCGTGTTCCAGCGCGGCAGCCGCTCGTGGCAGTACGCGAAGAGGTCGGTCGTGATCCGCATGGAGGCACGCGGCGGGAAGATGTAGTTCCCGCGGGCCACGTACTCCTTGAGGATGTCGTTCTGCACCGTCCCGCGGAGCTCTTCGCCGGCGACGCCCTGCCCCTCGGCGACGAGCTCGTAGAGGAGGAGCAGGAGGGCAGCGGGCGCGTTGATCGTCATCGACGTCGAGACCTCGCCCAGCGGGATCCCGTCGAAGAGCAGCTCCATGTCCGCCAGCGAGTCGATGGCCACCCCCGTTCGCCCCACCTCGCCGGCTGCTCGGGGATCGTCCGAGTCGTAGCCGAGCTGGGTCGGCAGGTCGAACGCGACGGACAGGCCCGTCTGGCCCCGCTCGAGCAGGTAGCGAAAGCGCTTGTTCGTCTCCTCGGCCGACGCGAAGCCGGCGTACTGCCGGATCGTCCACGGCCGGCCGCGGTACATGTCCGGATACGGGCCGCGCGTGAACGGGAACGCTCCCGGCGGCTCGAGCGGGGCTCCGGCCGCGTCCTGCTGCGTGTACACGGGTTTCACCTCGATGCCCGAATCCGTTTCGCGCCGATCCTCGGTCGTGGCCATCCGTCCATGGTATTCGGGTCGCCGGCATTGAGCCGTGCGCCGTACGTTGCGATAGTCCGCGCATGGCCGGCGACGTCCTCGACGAACGCCTCGAGGCGCGCGCCCGCGAGATCCTGGAGCTCCTCTCGGAGCCGACGGCCCGGCGCGGCCGAGGGTTCCTGCGCGACCCCGAGCTGCGCAAGAACCTCGACCGCATGCAGACCGCCGTCCGGGACGTCCAGCGGCTGCGACGCGATCAGGCGCTCGAGCAGGAGCACGAGGACGCCCTCGTCGACCTGCTGCTCTCCGAGGAGAAGGCCGACGCGTACAACGCCGACTCCCTCGGCCTGCTGCTCGAGAGCATCGACCAGCTCCTCGTCGAGGCAGGGGACGCGAAGCTCGTCTGTGCCCTGCTCGAGGTCGAGTACGCGCGCGACGCGGCCGAGCGCGGCGGCGACATCCCCACGTGGAGCACGCTCTTCTCCGACCGCCTCGAGACCTCGCAGGCGTTCGCGGGCGGGCAGGACGTCGACCTGACGAGCGCGAAGCGGCGCCTCTCCATGCTCCTTCGCGCGCGCCACTCGGTCTACGCCCTGAAGCGGGCCCGCTCGACGACGAAGGCGAGGCGTCTCTTCTGGCTCGCCCCGGCGCTCGGCGCGCTCGTTGTCGCCCTCATCCTTCTCGCCGGCTGGGTCGGCGACGACGCCAGCTGGCGGGAGGGGCTCCTCGTCGCCGTCGCCGGGGCGGTCGGCGCGACGCTCGCGGCCGTGTTCAAGCTCCGCGACGCCCTGCCGCGGCTCGGCGACCTGCGGACGTTCTGGTACACGTTCCCGCTCCAGATCCCGCTCGGCGCGGTCGCCGGGCTCTTCCTCTGGCTCGTGCTCGAGAGCGGCCTCGTCGAGGTGGCAGGCGGCGAGGAGTGGGCGGCGGCCGCCGTTCTCGCCTTCGCGGCCGGTTTCTCCGAGCCGTTCCTGCTGAAGACGCTGGAGCGCATCGCGGGGACGGCTCCGCAGGAGGACACGTCCACGCCGAAGGCGGCGCGCGCGCCCGACCCGCAGGGCTAGTCTCGGTTCGTGCGCGTCACCGTCAAGCTGTTCGCCGGGCTCCGCGAGCGCGGCGGCGCGGGCACTCGAGAGCTGGAGCTCGAGGCGGGCGCTCGGGTTGGCGACGTCTGGGCAAGGCTCGAGCTCGGCGACGAGCCGGACGGTCTTCTGTACGCGGTCAACAAGCGCTACGCCGGCCGCGAGCACGGGCTCGCCGACGGCGACGAGGTCGCGCTCATCCCGCCGGTCTCGGGCGGGGGCTTCCGTCTCTCGGGGGAGCCGCTGAACGTCGCGGCGGTAATCGCCGAGGTCGCCGACGAGCGCGCGGGCGCCGTCGGCCTGTTCCTCGGGACGACGCGGGTCCACTCACGGGGCCGAACCGTCCTCCACCTCGAGTACGAGGCCTACGAGGGCATGGCGGAGTCCGTCATGGAGGAGATCGCAGACCGCCTGCTCGAGCGCTACGAGCTCTGCCGGGTGGCGATTGCCCACCGGGTGGGCCGGGTGGGGATCGGCGAGACGAGCGTCGTCGTCGCCGTCTCCGCCCCGCACCGCGATCACGCGCTGGCGGCGTGCAAGGAGGCGATCGACACGCTCAAGGTCGAGGTGCCGCTCTGGAAGAAGGAGGTCTACGAGGGCGGCGAGGAGTGGATCGGGCGCGGCTCCTGAGCCGCGCCCGATCCGGGTGCTCCGCCTGAGAGGGGACTACTGGCCCGGGCCGCCGCCCGGCGCGGGGTCCGAGAGCCGCGCCGCGGTCCGGGGCGTCGCCGACGAGGGCGACGGCGTCTGCACCGCCCAGGTTCCGTGGGACGTGTAGAAGCCGGCCGCCACGGCCCCGTACATGTAGACGCCGAAGCCGTACCTGTCGGCCTTCGAGCCCGAGTAGGTCGTCATGTCGTAGACCGTGCGTGCTCCGACGTTCTCGTTGTCGGCCTCGTACACGCACAGATGGCCCTTCCTCGCCTTCGGGTTCGCGACCGTTCCCGGACAGTCCGCCGGAGGCGACGTCCCGGCCGCGATGAAGTGCGGCACCGGCGCCGAGGCGAGCGTCCAGCCGAAGGAGATCGAGTCAGAGCCCTGCTGTCCGGGCGCGGTCGCCGTCCCGTCGATGCTGAAGGTGCCCCGCAGCGTCCTGCCGCCGGTGATCGCCCCGCCGGGCAGGTACCGCTTGTCGGCCTTGGGCTTGATGTGCTGCTTCCAGTTGTGTGTCCACCCGGACACGTGCGCTCCGGCCGGCGTCCCGACCATGACGACGCCGACCGCGATGCCGGCGGCCAGGAGCGCGACGACCTTCCACCTGCGTTCTGTCTTCATCCCTCTCCCTTCCAGTTCCTGCTAGGTCATACGTCCGGACGGGGGAAGCCGCGGCGATCTTCCCCGTCTCTTCGAGCGAAGCAGAGGCCGCGCCGCTCCGCCCCGACGGATGGGGGGTTCGGGTGGGCACGGCTACGATGAGACGGTGAGCAGCGTCACTCCGCAGCACGACCCCGAGAGACCCCGCTACGAGCTCGACCCCGTCGAGGAGGGCGAGCCCTTCGCGTACCGCGACTACGAGCCGATCCATCCCCGCGGTCGCTTCCGCGAGCTGGCGACGAAGCTCTGGGCGCCGATCGCCGGCCTCGGCTATCTGCTCTTCAAGTTCAAGGCCGCGATCCTCGCCGTCTTCAAGCTGAAGATCTTCGCGACCTCCGCGTCGATGCTCGTCTCGATCGCCGCCTACGCCTGGATCTGGGGCTGGCGGTTCGCCGTCGGTTTCGTGCTCCTGCTCTTCGTGCACGAGCTCGGCCACGTGCTCGAGCTGCGGCGCCAGGGCGTCCCGGCAACGGCGCCCCTCTTCATCCCCTTCCTGGGCGCCGTGGTCGGGATGAAGCAGCTGCCGAACGACGTCTGGCGCGAGGCGCAGGTCGCCCTCGCCGGCCCCATCCTCGGCAGCCTCGGCGCCCTCGGCGTCTGGGCGGCCGGCGCGTCGCTCGACTCCGACCTGCTCGTCGCCCTGGCCTTCACCGGGTTCTTCCTCAACCTCTTCAACCTCCTCCCGGTCTCGCCGCTCGACGGCGGCCGGGCCGCCGCGGCTCTCCACCCCGCGCTCTGGGCCGTCGGGCTCGCCCTCCTGCTCGGCCTCACCCTGCTCTATCCGAACCCGATCCTCATCCTCGTCCTCCTTATCGGCGGCCTCGAGGTGTGGCGCCGCTGGCGGGAGCGCGACGAGCCGGGCGCCCGCGAGTACTACGCCATCGCACCGTGGCAGCGCGCGGTGGTCGGCGTCACGTACGTGGGGCTGATCGCCGTGCTGGCGCTCGCCATGAGCGCGACGCACCTCGAGCGCACGTTCTAGGTCCCGCGCGGCGGGTAGAGGGAGGCACGATGGACGACAGACGGATTTTCGAGAGCGAGGACGGCGCCCAGCGGCTCCACGTCGGCCGCATCGCCGACGAGTTCTTCGAGGGCTTCGACGCGGTCGCCGACCTGCCGACGCCCGCCGTCTCCGTCTTCGGCTCGGCTCGCGTCGGAGAGGACCACCCCGCCTACGTCCAGGCCCGCGACGTGGGGCGCCGCTTCGCCGAGGCGGGCTTCGTCGTGGTCACCGGCGGCGGGCCGGGCGTGATGGAGGCCGCGAACCGGGGCGCGAAGGAGGGGAACGGGCTGTCGGTCGGGTTCAACATCGTCCTCCCCCACGAGCAGCACTCGAACCCCTACCTCGACATCGGGCTGACGTTCAAGCACTTCTACGTGCGCAAGACGATGTTCGTGAAGGCGGCCGAGGGGTTCGTCATCTTCCCGGGCGGCTTCGGGACGCTCGATGAGCTCTTCGAAGCGCTCACGCTCATCCAGACGGGGAAGATCCTCAACTTCCCGGTCGTCCTCTTCGACTCGGACTACTGGCGCGGGCTGACGGACTGGATCCGCGACCAGCTGCTCGCCGAGGGGATGGTCTCACCCGAGGACGAGAGGCTCCTCCATGTCACGGACGATCCCGAGGACGCGGTCCGGGTCGTGGTCTCCTGCTACCGCGACCGCTGTGCGGAGTCACCGGCCGAGCCGGTCAAGGCGGACGCGCAGTAGGAAGGAAGGACGTTCAGCGGGACGGGCGCCGCCCCCGTCGGCACCCGTCCCGCCGAGAAGCGGTGCCCTAGCGGAGGCGCTGCCCCTGCTCGACCTCACCGCGCCAGGCGCCGCTCTCGACGCCGCGGCCCTCGATG